>JBFMAG010000070.1 GCA_040755895.1 Actinomycetota bacterium
ATTTGAAGATTACGGGAAGCTTTCTCACCGCACTCTGGAGGAGATGAGAGCTGGGGAGCGGGTTGAAGTCGATCCACGCAAACGTCATCCCATGGATTTTGCTCTCTGGAAAAAGGCTAAGTCCGGCGAACCTTCCTGGCCCAGTCCTTGGGGAGATGGGAGACCCGGTTGGCACATCGAGTGCTCAGCCATGTCCCTTAAATACCTGGGCATGGGCTTCGATATTCACGCGGGAGGTCAGGATCTCATCTTTCCCCATCATGAGAATGAAATTGCTCAATCAGAAGCTTATGCGGGTACAAAACCCTTTGTGAGATATTGGTTGCACAATGGATTTTTAAGCATCGAAAAGGAGAAGATGGCCAAGTCCTTGGGCAATGTGATATTGGTAAGGGAAATTTTGGGGAAGACTAAGACCCCCTACGGGTCTGCAGGACGTCTGGGAAAATACAATCCCAATGCACTACGTCTGCTTTTTCTTGAGCACCATTATAGGAGCCCAATCGATTTCACCTTCGATCGGCTTTCCGAATCCACCGAGGCCTTTGAGAGGTTAGAGAATCTCCTCGGGGATATTGATGATGCCCTTGAGGTCTACTCGGTCTCATCGACATCGCAAATAAAGACTGGCGAAGATGTATCTCGAATTGTTTCTGAAGCCAGAGCAAGATTCGAGGAGGCAATGAACGACGATTTTAACACCGCCGCGGCGTTGGCCGTCTTATTCGAACTGGCAAAAGAAGCCCATATCTTGCTGCAGAATTTTAAAGCCAATCCCACCGTCGAAGCAAGGGATTTGCTGATCGAAATCCGAAAAATCTTCATGGAGCTCGGGGAGGTATTGGGATTGGAATTTGGTTTATCCATCATCCAGGAATCGAATATTAAACTTCCTAGGATTCAAGAGTTGCTTAAGTTGCTTCCGGAGAAGATGGTAAACGACCTCCTTGATCTCTACTTTGAGCTATCTCAAGAGCCCAGTGCGAAAGAAACCAGGGAAAGATTGAAGGAGGATTTAACCGAAATCCTCAACACAATTTTGGATGTGCGAAAGCGAGCTCGAGAAAGAAAGGATTGGAAGACTGCTGATAGCATCCGAGAGAGGTTAAATGGGGTGGGCATAGAGGTACGTGATGTGGACACGCCCAAGGGATATAAATGGAAGTTCAGCTTTCAGAGAGTGATCGATATATATGAGCGAAGTCGTTGAGGGAAGAAATCCCGTTTTGGAAACCCTTCGCGGAAAGAGAATAGTGGAAAAGATTCTCCTCGCCGAGAATCTAAAGGATTCCAAAGTCCTAACGCAGATCAAGGAAATCGCAAGGAGACGGGGAATACCCTTAATTTCAGTAAGCCGCAGGGAACTCGATTCCATTGCTTCTCTTGGGGCTCATCAGGGTGTGGTCGCTTTCATCGAGCCCTTTTCCTATACTCCCTTTGATGTTTTCCTTTCCACTTTAGATCAAACACCCGAACCCATCGTTCTTCTCTTGGATGGAGTGGAAGATCCTCAAAATTTTGGCTCTCTCCTGCGCTCTGTGGATGCTGCGGGAGTGAGCGGCGTAATAATTTCCAAAAGGCGTTGTGTGGGAGTCACACCGGCGGTATGTAAAGCATCCGCGGGAGCGGTGGAACACGTTCCCATAATACAGGTGAGTAATCTGCCCTACGCCATCGATAAACTTAAAAGAGAGGGATTTTGGATTGTTGGGGGAGTCGCTGAAGCCGAAAAGAGATACTTTGAGACAGATCTCGCCGGGAAGGTGGGTCTGGTTTTGGGGAGTGAGGGGAGAGGAATTTCCCGGTTAGTTCTCGAGAAGTGCGATTTTTTGGTGAGCATTCCCATGCATGGGAAAATTTCCTCCCTCAATGTTGCCATAGCCGGGGCTCTTTTGATGTACGAGGCCAGAAGACAAAGAATAAGCCATAAATGATAATGACGTCTTTGTGAAACAAATGGGTATATAAATTAGTAGACTCGCCAACTCTCTAAGAATCTATTTGAGAGTGGCTACGTAGCAAAGACCAGGTTTCCTTGACGCTCGTTAAGCACCTAATATATAATTGGTTTAGACTTCGCCTTTTGCAAACGCCATGGAAAGGGTCCAAATCTGTTTGGATTAACCTTCCTTGGGAGGCGATGTAATTGCAAGCCTATCCGAGACATCATCATAAGCGTGATTCTTCGGTTTTTCAGGGCTTAGATGATCATAAACTAGTTGCATCTGCTAGAGAGGGAAATGATTCCGCACTCGAATTTTTACTCGATAAATACAAAAACTTCGTTCGGATAAAGGCAAGGTCCTATTTCCTCATAGGCGCGGACAAAGAAGATTTAATTCAGGAAGGCATGATTGGATTATATAAAGCCATAAGAGATTTTCGTTCCGATAAGGAATCCTCCTTCAGAGCTTTTGCTGAGCTTTGTATCACCCGCCAAATGATTACAGCCATTAAAACGGCCACGAGACAGAAGCACATCCCACTGAATTCATACATCTCTCTAAATAAGCCCATGTATTACGAGGATGAATCGGATCGAACTTTGGTGGAAACCCTCTCCGGCTCGGAAGTAACAGACCCCGTGGAATTGGTGATCAGTGGCGAGGAACTCAAAAGCATCCGTTCTAGCTTCGGAGAAATATTGAGCGATCTCGAAGCGGAAGTTTTAAGATTATACATTGATGGGAAATCCTATCAGGAAATCGCCGAGGAACTCAATAGACACGTAAAATCCATCGATAATGCCCTCCAGCGTGTGAAGCGAAAAGTAGAACTACATTTAAGACGCAAAATAATGTAAATCAAAAAAATTCCCCGTTTTCTCCCCTTTTTAAATCGTTTTGATACCACCAACCCAATTTCTGTAATTTTCCTGAAGACCCCACCATTTGCAATTCCATCAATAAATATCCCTATTTCCAGGAGAAAATTCCCTCAAAGGGATTCTTCTCGATAACCAGTCTGTTCGCCTTGGAAAATTTATGGTCACGATGCTTATTTTGTTGAGTTTTACTTTCGACCAAAGATTTTTCATAGATGGAGCCTCAGAACTTTCTTGGCGACAGCGGTTGAAGGAACGCGTTCTTTTCCTATTTTGCTTGCACAAATAGGAGCTGCGGTAATCAAACGTGATGATGAAGGAAATCTTAGCTGCTTTGACAGCCGACATCAGCTTTTACTTCTCTTATCCAAAGTGGTCGCGGGGCTTCTACCTGGACTCAACTGGAACGCACCCAAATAAGGAAGCTCACTTGGCATATGTTAAACTGAAGAGAATGTAATCCAGTCTGCCAAGGTGGTGGGTTCCGAAAGGCGAATCACCAATTGTTAGAACGCTATCGGTAAAAGGCTTTACTTGGTCAAAGATTTGTCTTTATGCTAAACTCAAATTGAGGCTTTACTTCGTGAGGCTTTACTTCGCGGTAAACTTAGAATATATGCCGGCGTAGCTCAGCGGAAGAGCAGCTGATTTGTAATCAGCAGGTCACCCGTTCGAATCGGGTCGCCGGCTCTTATATTCTTCCAGGTCAGAGCCAGTCTGCTGATGCAACTCAGCTCTCTCTCGCCCGAGATTGCATCATTTTCTAACAAATTTCTAACAAATGCTAGGGAACTACCAGTTTTACTTGCGGAAAAGATAGTCTCATCCAATCTCTTTGCTGCCTCGTTGTGGTAATCCGGTAGAAGATGACCGTATCTGTCAAGCGTTGTTTGGATTAAGGCATGCCCCAATTGCTGCTGCACATACTTAATGTTTTCCCCCTGGTGGATGAGCAAAGAGGCATAGGCGTGTCGAAGATATTTTTTGTGATTTGTTTTGTGATTTGAATACGCGCAGATAAATTACATAATCCTGGGAACCGACCTTTGCGTAAATCCTTTCCGGTATTTCCGTTTCTCCCTTCTCTACATAGATATCGAGACCCTTTACGATGTCACCCGTTTTCTTGAGAACGACACCGAAATGTTTAATTTCTCCCTCGGTTTTATAGACAGAACCCCTATAAACTATTTCTTCCGGTGCTCTCAATTTGGTTGTACGATAGTTTATCCACCATAAT
>JBFMAG010000071.1 GCA_040755895.1 Actinomycetota bacterium
GCGGGTAATCTTGGGGAAAGGTGTCTCCATGTCAAAAGTTCACGGACGAACATTTAAAGGAAAAGGTCACTATATATTTCCCATATATCACCCGGCAGCAGCTCTCCATATGCGGACGAATTTATCGGCGTTGGAAGATGACTTCCTCAAATTAAAGGAACTTTTGGCCAAGGGTGTGGAACCCCCTCCGGCTGAACCAGAGCAAATGGGACTATTTTAGCATAATGTACGATACACGATTCAGAGTTAAAATCGCATCCATTCCGGATCGTGTATCTTTTCTTTTTGATGGATTACAATAGCTTCACGAAAACTATCACGAAGGGGTTTCTTCCTTGGTGCACAGCACATTTAAAGTTGTAACCTATTCTCCCGAGGAGACTAAGGAGCTGGCGAGAAGGCTTGCTCCTCTTCTTCGTGCTGGCGATGTTCTAAGTTTAACCGGAGATCTGGGGGCGGGGAAAACCTGTTTTACCCAAGGCCTGGGCGAGGCTTTGGGAATCAAGAGGAGAATCACCAGTCCCACCTTTAATCTGATTAAAGAATATAAAAATACTCTACCTTTATACCATTTTGATCTTTACCGCCTGGATTCACCCCTGGAGATGCTGGACCTCGGATACGAGGAATATTTCTTTGGCGATGGGATAACGGTGATCGAGTGGGGAGATAAGGTAGTCTCTCTCCTTCCATCCAACTATTTAGAAATATCATTTAAACGACTTTTAGATGAGAATGTTAGGGAGCTGCGAATCTTTCCCCATGGTCCTTACTGGGAAAAGGCGACTAAAGAGTGGATAAAAGTGGGGAAGTGAAGGATTGAGCAAGTGAGTCGAACGACGAATGAAAAATTAAGCGTTCGACGTACGACATTTATCATTCGACAATAGGCTTGAATCACGAATCACTGCAGAGGGAGAAGAACATGCTGGTATTAGCCTTTGATACGGCCACGGATGCTTGCACGGTGGCGATAGGAACTGAAGATAAGCTTTATGGGGAGCTCACAATGTATGCCCCGCGTGCGCACATGGAACGGCTCATTCCCATGGTAGACTATCTCCTTAAGCAGGGCGGCTTTTCCATCGATGACCTCCGAGGATTAGCCGTTGGATTGGGACCGGGCTCCTTTACGGGGGTCAGGATTGGGGTCACCACGGCCAAGATTCTCGCTCAGGCATTAAACCTACCCCTTGTGGGTATCTCAACATTGGACTGTTTAGCCCACCCCTTTACCTTTGGGGAGGAGCTGGTTTGCGCCGTTTTGGATGCCAAGCGGGGGGAAGTTTACAGCGCAATTTATAGGTGTTTGGGTGGCAAGTTTGATCTCATTACTCCCTATCAAGTTATGCCTCCACGGGATTTATGTTCGAAATTGAAAGGATATAAGCAAAGAGTAATCTTGGTGGGAGATGCACTATATCCCTACGGAGACCTGCTCAAAAATTCCTTAGGTTCCTCAGTGGATTTTGCCCCATCGTGGCTTTGGTTCCCCAGGGCGTCGAATCTCATTGCTCTTGCCATGGATAAGCTTCTTGCGGGAGAAGGTAAAGAGATTTTCCACGTAGTTCCCATTTATGTTCGTTTATCGGAAGCTGAGGAGAAGATGGGACGGGCGGCAGGGAAGGAAAGTTTTTCCCATGAAAACCATTGAAATCTCCAGAATGACTTATATCGATCTTCAAAGCGTATGTGAGATTGAAAGGACTGTGTTTCCCAGACCGTGGACTCGATCCATGTTTGAGCATGACCTTGCTCGACCGGGTTACACTTTTTATATTGTGGCAAGGATTCTGAGTCCATCTACCGATACCTGCACCCCCTCCAGCCGAGTGGGGCGAGGCGTCCTGAAGCACTGGCGGACAGGCCCGCCCACCCGACGGGCGAAGAAGATAGTGGGATACGGCGGGATGATACGCGTCGGAGATGAGGGACGTATTTCAACACTTGCGGTGGATCCAGCCTATCAGAATCGCGGCATAGCGAAAGCTTTGATGCTCACCATGGCCAAATGGGCCCTAAAGAGTGGGATTCAATGGTTGACCCTGGAGGTAAGGAGGTCGAATCTTGTCGCTCAAAATCTTTATAAAAAATTCGGTTTTTATAAGGTAGCGATAAGAAAGGGTTATTACTCGGATAACAATGAGGATGCAATAGTCATGTGGACGGGAGATATTACTTCTCCTAACTATAAAAAGCTCCTGGAAAAGATGGGGCGAAGCCTGAGTATTAGCGTAATTGAGAGAATTGAAAGTTAGTTGGAGTAACTGATCTAAGGACCTGTTTGTACAGTTCTATTCATTACCATGACCCAGGTGGCGAAGACATTGACTGAAAGGCTCATACTGGCCATAGAAACATCGTGTGATGAAACAGCTGCGGCTATAGTCGCCGATGGAAAGATAATTCTGTCAAATATTGTCTCCTCTCAGGTGGATTTTCATCGAAAGTTCGGTGGCGTCGTTCCGGAAATCGCCTCAAGAAAGCATGTGGAACTGATCAACCCGGTTATTGCCGAGGCTTGCTCCCAGGCGCATGTGGCTTTGAAGGATTTGACTGCCATAGCCGTCACTTTGGGTCCGGGGCTAATGGGGGCTTTGTTGGTAGGACTCGCCGCGGCCAAGAGTCTCTCTTATGGCACCGGTCTGCCCCTCATAGGCGTGAACCATCTAGAGGGACATATCTATGCCAATTTTTTGGAACACCCGGATCTTAAACCTCCCTTCATTTCCCTTGTGGTCTCGGGGGGACACACCTGCCTCATTTACATGGAGGATCACGGAAGATACGAACTTTTGGGCGAAACTCTGGACGATGCCGCGGGAGAAGCCTTCGACAAGATAGCGGGATTCTTGAAGCTTGGTTATCCGGGAGGTCCCATCATCGACGATTTGTCAAAGCGGGGTGACCCGCAGGCAATTAAATTCCCACGAGCGATGCTAAAAACGGAAGATTACGATTTTAGCCTGAGCGGTCTTAAAACGGCGGTTTTAAACCACGTCACCCGCCTTAAGAAGCGAGGAGAGGAAATATCCATCCCCGACCTTTGTGCCAGTTTCCAAACGGCTATAATCGATGTTCAGATACATAAAACCTTAAGAGCGGCGAAGGAACGAGGTGTTGATAAAGTTGTCCTCGGTGGCGGGGTTGCGGCAAATAGCTCTCTGCGCGAAAGATTCAGACAAGAGATGGAGATGGAGGGAATGAGGCTCTTCTATCCTTCCATTCCTTTGTGCACGGACAATGCAGCAATGATCGCCTGCGCGGGATATTACCGATGGCTAAAAGGGGAAAGAATTTCTCTCGATGCCAATGTTGATCCCAATCTCTCCCTTTGTGGGGGTTAAAGGTTCAAGGTGTAATGTTTATGTACAGTGGTAACACTTATATTATTGTTCGGGGGCATCCCTTCGAGTACTAGCCCATGCACCCATCTTGTTAATAATACAATTTTAGCCCTTGACCCATGATCCATGACTCATGACTCGTTTTTCTGTGGATAATGTGGATACCTTTAGTAATAGAAGGTTAGCCGCCATGTCAATAAAGCAACTTCTCTTCGCCGCCATCACTGGATTTCTACTGGTACTTTCCTTTCCCAATTTCAACTACAAAGCGCTGGTCTGGGTCGGTCTTTTGCCACTGCTCATAGCCATCCATGAGGTTTCGCTAAGGTTTAGCGGGCCGTATCTCCCGACAGGCAGGCGAGCTTTTTTCCTTGGTTTGATCTCCGGGACCATCTTTTTCGGTGGTCTAACTTACTGGATGCTTCAATTAAGTAGGTGGGTGGGTATATTTGCCCTTATCGCCTGGATATCTTTGACCTTGTTCGAGGCCCTTTTCATCGCCTGTTTTTCTTTTGGAGCCCAAACTCTTAAACATTCAAGCCCCTGGACGCGTTTATTCACCATTCCCGCCCTATGGGTGGCTTTGGAATATCTGCGATCCATAGGAGTTTGGGGATTTTCTTGGGGTATTCTTGGCTACAGCCAACAGACTAACCCTCTTCTCATTCAAATGGCGAGGACAACTGGGGTCTATGGGGTATCTTATGTGATTTTGATGGTAAATGTGCTTTTATTGGAGGTTTATTTTTATTTAATTGGCAACAAACCGGTCATTGAACGATCTGCGCTTCTGAAAAGGATCTGTGTGGTGGCTGCAATCTTAATCTTGGTCATAACCGGAGGTTTTTATTCGCTCAAATCGGGTATCTCTAAGGGCAAGAGGTTCAAAGTATCTGCGGTACAGGCTAGCATCCCTCAGGAAGAAAAATGGAGTTTCGAGGGGAAAGAGGATATCGAATCGATTTATATCGATCTCACCCGAGAAGCGGGCAGAGGGAACCCCGATCTAATTATCTGGCCCGAAACGGCTGTTCCTGGATATCTCCTCGAGGAAGGATATTTCTTTAGTGAAATCAAGGACATCGCACGGCGATTGAAATGCCATCTATTGATCGGAAGCCTTCATCTTGAGGACGCGAAGCAATATAATTCCGCATTCTTAATTTCTCCACTGGGGGAAGTGGTTGAAAGATACGACAAATTACACTTGGTACCCTTTGGCGAGTATATTCCCTTAAGACCCATTTTTTCACGGATAAAGACCATAGCCGGTTTGGGAAAGGATGTCGATCCCGGGAGGGAATTTACCGTCTTCACCACGGATAAGGG
>JBFMAG010000072.1 GCA_040755895.1 Actinomycetota bacterium
CTGGAGCTGAGCTCGCTCGGTTGTTACTGAATCATCCCCACGTTGAGCTGACTTATGTTACAGCCGATCGATATAGGGATCAGAAAGCTGCCTCTCTTTATCCCAATTTAACGGGAATTTGTGACCTTTCTTACACGGTTTTCGATTCAAGGCAAGCCAAGGAGAATTCGGATATTCTTTTCATTGCTTTACCTCATGGGACTTCGATGAAGATCGTGCCCCAGCTGGTGGACGAGAATCACAAGATCATCGACCTCAGTGGAGATTTTCGATTGGTTGATAAGAACGTCTATGAAAGGTGGTATGGGATACCCCATGTTTATCCCGCGCTTTTGGGTACGGCTATTTACGGACTGCCGGAAATTAATCGGGGAGCCATTAAAGGGGCGAATTTTGTTTGCAATCCCGGTTGTTATCCCACTAGCGTTCTCTTGGCAACGGCTCCTTTGCTGATAAGGAAGCTCATACGGACCCAAACTATCGTAGTGGATGCGAAATCCGGGGTTTCGGGGGCGGGTAGGGGTTTGAATCTCTCCAGCCACTTCCCTGAATGCAATGAAAATGTAAAGGCGTACTTGGTTGCCGCGCATAAGCATACCCCGGAAATGGAGCAAGAAATGAGCAAGCTCGCTGGGGAAGAAATAAAGATTGCTTTCACTCCTCACCTCATCCCCATGACTAGGGGTATCTTGAGCACCATATATTGTGATCTAAAACGGAGTTTAAAGACCCCCGATCTCCTCGAAATATATGGACTTTTTTATGAGGGTGAACCCTTCGTGCACATTCTGAGTGAGGGAGAATACCCTGAGACGAAAAGCGTTTTGGGTTCCAACTACTGCCATATAGGTTTGGAAGTGGATGAGCGAACTCGCAAGGTCATCGTGGTCTGCGCGATCGATAATTTGGTCAAGGGAGCTGCGGGCCAGGCCATTCAGAACATGAATATCATGTGTGGGTTTTCTGAAGACGAAGGACTAAGAGCTGTTGGGCTTGTACCTTGATTGGTCGATAGTCTGTTAGTTGGTAGTTGGGAGCGCAAGATCAAATATTTCTATTGATTTCTCGCTACTTTAAAGATTATAGGAGGATAAAACGAGATGGTAGAGGTCAAGGTGATATCCGGGGGAGTAACCGCCCCAAGGGGATTTAAAGCTTCCGGGGTGAGTTGTGGGATCAAAGGAAGTGGCGGAAAAGACCTTGCCCTCATCTTTTCCGAAGTTCCCGCCATCGCCGCTGCCGTTTTTACCACCAATAAGATGGCCGCTCCCCCTGTTTTGATCAGCAAAAAACATGTTCAGGAAGGGGTCGCTCAAGCGGTGGTGATCAACAGCGGTAATGCCAATTCCTGTACGGGGAGGCGAGGCATAACCAATGCCATAGAGATGGCAAAAATCACCGCAGGTGAGCTCACAAAGAACTGTTTGGGGAGAATCTCTCCTTATCAAATTTTACTGGCTTCAACTGGAATTATTGGTGTTCCCCTCCCCATGGAGAAGCTGAAACGAGGCATCCAAAATGCTGTAACATCGCTTTCTTACGATGCTCATCTGGATGCCGCTGAAGCGATTATGACTACCGATTCTTTCCCCAAGGAAATGGCGATTGAATTTAAAATACGGAACAAAACCCTTACTCTAGGAGGGATGACCAAGGGAGCTGGGATGATTGCTCCCAATATGGCCACAACCCTTTCGGTTTTGACATCGGATATCAGAATTTCCCACCCATGTTTAAAACGGGCTTTAAAAAAATCGGTCGATAAATCCTTCAATATGATCACCGTCGATGGGGAGACAAGCACCAACGATATGGTTGTTATCCTCGCCAATGGGATTGCTCAGAACCAGGAGGTGGTCGAAGGCAGCAAAGACGCTCTCATCTTCCAAGAAGCATTGGACTTCCTCACCCAAGAATTAGCCAAGATGGTTGTGAGGGATGGGGAAGGAGCCACCAAATTCATCGAAATCATCGTCAGGGGTGGAAAATCCTTCGAGGATGTTAAAACCATAGGCATGGCCGTAGCCAACTCAAATTTGGTTAAAACCTCTTTTTTCGGTGAGGATATCAATTGGGGAAGGATCATCGCCTCAATTGGTCACTCTGGAGCGGAAATCAATCCACAAGATATAGATATTTACCTTGGCCATCATCAAATCGTGAGAGGTAGTGAGGGCTTGCCTTATGATGAAGGGGAGATTAAGGATCTCCTGAAGGATAAAGAGATAAGGGTAACCATTGATCTTAATCTGGGTGATTCAATGGCAACCGTGTGGACTACGGATTTATCCTATGATTACGTGAAGATAAATGCAGCCTATAAAACGTAAAAGACACTCGTTTTCGACTCTCGAATTTCAAATCTCACTTTCGAGTGGCGATGCGACGAGGGACGAGCGATTTAAAGGATGAGAAAAATGGAGAATGCATTGGCTAAAGCCAAAATTCTGATGGAGGCGCTTCCATACATTAAGGAGTATTATGGGAGAACCATCATCATAAAATATGGTGGAAGTGCCATGCTCGATGATTCTCTTAAGCAATCCATCGCTTCCGATATCGTTTTGATGAGGTACGTGGGCATGAATCCAGTGATCGTTCATGGAGGAGGTCCCGAGATTTCAAGCTACATGAGGAAGTTGAAAAAAGAGGTAAAATTCGTGGAAGGGCTTCGAGTCACGGATAAGGAAACCATGGATATTGTAAAAATGGTCCTTGTGGGTAAGGTAAATAAGGAACTCGTTTCCATGATTAATCGCCATGCCCGCCTGCCTGAAGAGGGAGCAGGTGGCACTGGTGGGCAGGGCAGGATAGCCGTGGGAATAAGCGGCGACGATGCTGGATTGATAATAGCTCAAAAGTGTACCACCACTACCGGGGAAGACCTGGGTTTCGTTGGCGAGGTTCAAAAGATCAATACGGAAATTCTTCAAAATTTGATAAGGGATGGATTTACCCCAGTCATCGCCTCCGTGGGGGTCGGAGAAAAGGGAGAAAGCTATAATATCAACGCCGACTCCGTCGCCGCTGAGATTGCTGCGGCGCTGAAAGCCGATAAGATAATCTTTCTTACAAATGTTGATGGATTGTACAAAGATTTTGCCGATAAGAAGTCTCTCATTTCCGAACTTAGCATCGATGAGTGCGAAAAGCTAATAGAGGGGAATTTAATAGGTGAAGGGATGTTACCTAAAGTCAAGGGGTGTATAAGAGCCCTTAGGGCTGGTGTGAAAAGGGCGCACATCTTAAATGGAACGATTCCGCATGCCCTTCTTTTGGAGATTTTCACCGATAAGGGCATTGGAACAATGATAGTCGGGGGTTAACGAATGCCCAATGACTAAGTCGAATGTTTATAAATCATGTTTTCGTCGGACATTCGACCTTCGGCATTCGACATGCGAGAGATAGATGGTTTCCAAGGGAGAAGTTATGAGTGTTGATGAGTATATCACCAAAGAGAGCAAATATCTTATGAATACTTATAGCCGCCTTCCGGTTGTCTTCTCGCGAGGAAGAGGAAGTAGGTTGTGGGATATTGAGGGCAAAGAATACCTTGATTTCCTGGGAGGATTGGGAGTGGCCAACATTGGACACTGTCACCCGGCGGTGGTCAAAGCGGTTCGGGAACAGATGGAGAAACTCGTTCACGTTTCCAATCTTTACTACACTATTCCCCAAATTGAGTTAGCTGAGATGCTGGTGGGAATATCCTTTGGAGATAAATGCTTCTTTTGCAACAGTGGTGCTGAAGCAAACGAAGGAGCTCTGAAATTGGCGCGCAAATACGGCAAGGAGAATTTTGGCGGGAGCAAATATGAGGTGATCACCGCCTTTCGCTCATTTCACGGTCGAACCTTTACGACTTTAGCGGCTACGGGTCAACCCGATAAACAAAGACCCTTTAAACCCTTGCCCCCAGGTTTCAAGCATGTGCCCCTAAATGATTTAGATGCTCTAAAGGGTTGCCTAACCGAGAATACCTGTGCGGTAATGCTCGAACTCATCCAGGGGGAAGGCGGAGTATATGAGTGCGAGATGGGGTACATCAAAGGTGTGAGGGAACTCTGTAATCGGGAGAATCTCCTGCTCATTCTGGATGAAGTTCAAACTGGTATGGGTCGTACGGGAAAGATGTTTGCCTATGAGCATTATGATATCGAGCCGGATATCATGACTTTAGCAAAGGGTTTGGGAGGCGGACTACCCATTGGTGCTTTCATCGCCCGGGAGGAAGTAGCTCGATTCTTTAAACCCGGTGATCATGGATCAACATTCGGTGGTGGACCTCTTGCTACTTTGGCGGCAGTGGCCGCATTGAAGGTCCTAAGAGAGGAGGGATTGGTGGATAATTGTGCTACCTTGGGAAGTTATTTTAAACAGGAGCTTGAAAAACTGAAGGAGAGAAGACCTATAATTAAGGAAGTGAGGGGGAAAGGATTGATGATTGGGGTCGAACTCCACAGGGACCTGCCTGCCGGCAGGCAGGGTATTGCTCGGGATATTGTACTGAATTTTTTTCATCGCGGGGTGATTACAGATAATATCGGAGATAACATCGTTCGATTTCTCCCCCCACTTTGTATAACGAAGGAGGAAATCGAGACCGTTCTGGGCATATTTGGTGAGGTTCTCGACGAATGGAAGGATAGGTTGTTAGGTGAATGGATCGATGGGTAGTTGGAAATCAACCCATTACCAGCAAGGCGAGCAAGATACCTAACTATCGGGGTGGAGGTTAGCGTGGCGTCACTTAGGGGAAGAGATATTCTAACATTGGGTGATTTGAGCCCGGATGAAATTTATCTCATTCTATCCAAGGCTATGGAATTTAAACGCCTGCAACGGATGGGGGTTTCCCACCGATATTTAGAAGGCAAAGCCGTGGCCATGATCTTTGAAAAACCGTCCACGAGAACGAGGGTCTCCTTTGAAGTGGGTTTGGCGCATCTTGGTGCACACCCAATTTTCTTAAGCGCTGGGGATATGCAATTGGGTCGGGGAGAATCCATCGAGGACACCGGTCGGGTTCTCTCCCGATACGTGGATGCCATAATCATTCGGACTTTTGCTCAAGGGGATGTGGAAAAGTTGGCTAAAGCTGCGGATGTACCGGTGATCAATGCTCTCACCGACGATTTCCATCCATGTCAAGCCCTTGGCGATTTCATGACCATCCTGGAGAAGAAAGATCGCCTGGCGGGTCTCAAGCTTGCCTATGTGGGGGATGGAAATAATGTCGCCCACAGCCTTTTAATGGGTTCGGTTAAAGTTGGACTAAATATCTTCATCGCTTCTCCAAAGGGATATGAACCCAAGAAGTGGATCATTGACATGGCTTTAAAGAACCTGAGAGGGTTAAAACCAAAAGCGGAGGTGGTCAATGATCCCATAAAGGCCGTAAGAAATGCCGATATTGTATATACGGATGTCTGGGTAAGTATGGGTCAGGAGGCGGAGCGGGATGAGAGAATATCTGCTTTCCAACCCTACCAGGTAAATAAGGAACTTTTAGCTTACGCCAAGCCCGATGCCATCGTCATGCATTGTCTTCCCGCCCACAGGGGTGAAGAAATTACTGCTGAAGTGATGGACGATCCCAGGTGTGTCGTCTTTGATCAAGCGGAGAATAGACTTCACATTCAAAAGGCCTTATTAATTTCGCTAATCGGTTGATCAAAATGAGATTAAAAGGTGAGAGACACGCTGCCATCAGGGAAATAGTGGAATCGAAGAGGATTCACACCCAGGAAGAACTGGTATGTGAGTTACAGAGACTGGGATACGAAGTGACTCAGGCTACGATATCGAGGGACATAAGTGAATTGGGTTTGTTGAAAGTCCGGATGGGTGATGGTACTAGTATTTATGCTCTTCCCGAAGGTAAATTCATAGGCGATGAAACGGAGCATCTTCGAAGGATGCTCGAGGATTTTGTGGTAAGCCTGAATCGGAGCGGGAATCTCATCGTGGTTAAAACCACTCCAGGTACCGCTCAGGGTGTAGCCTCCGCACTTGATGGAGTGAGGTGGGAAGAGGTTCTGGGAACGGTGGCCGGAGATGATACCATCTTGGTAGTCACTCACAATAGCAGTGAGGGGGCTTCCGTTCTAGCCAGATTAAATGAGCTGAAAAGTAAATAAGCGCCCATACGGGCGCCCGTCTGGGCGAGTGAAGAGAGTAGGAGGAAAAATGGCGAGGGAAAAAGTAGTTTTGGCTTATTCGGGTGGGTTGGATACCTCTGTGGCCATAAAATGGCTTCAAGAGAAATATGATCTAGATGTAATAGCCCTGGTCGTTGATGTGGGGCAGGCAAAAGACGACCCATCTAAAGATTTGGAATGTGTAAAGGAGAAGGCTCTAAAGATAGGAGCGATCGAATCTCATATCGTCGACGCCAGGGAGGAATTCGCTCGTGATTTCATTCTCCCCGCCTTGAAAGCGAATGCCCTTTATGAGGGAAAGTATCCCCTGGTATCAGCACTCTCTCGCCCTTTAATCGCCAAGTGGCTTGTGGAGACGGCCAAATCAATTGGGGCTAAATATGTGGCTCACGGATGTACGGGTAAGGGAAACGATCAGGTGCGTTTCGAAGTATCGATAGGTGCACTCGATCCCTCCTTGAAAGTGATCGCTCCCGTACGTGAATGGACCATGTCTCGGGAGGAGACCATAAAATATGCCAGAAAACATCAAATT
>JBFMAG010000073.1 GCA_040755895.1 Actinomycetota bacterium
TCGAGAAGAACCAAAACAATTATGACCAAGAAGATCAATATCCCGACAATAAATGCGCAAAGCTCCCAAAATTTCAACCTTGGCAAGTTTAACCCCGAAATTGTGGGATATAAAATAAACATCACGCCCCCCTAGTAAACAAAACCACTGGAAAATTTTTTAATTAGCCATTGTTTCCTGCGGTTGTGGGATGCCAAAAATTACATCTTGAAGATCAGTGGCGGGCATCAACCCCGCATAGTTGTCGACCATGCCCATCCTCAAAGTCGCGATCCAAAGATTAACTGGATCAGCGTCATTTCCCATTGAAGTTCTATGCATGGCTACCTCAACCTCGTTATGGGGATTGGAAATGATAAGTCCATTCTTCTCCAATTTCTCGTACTCCCGCTTGGTTGTCCTGGCTTTGATCCAGTTCATTGGTTGGTGATCCTGTCTTCCAAAGTCTTCAAGAGCCTTATCTGCAACCTCAACGGCCGCCGCCATCTAATATTATTACAAATTTGAGCAGATTTAAATTACGATTTACTCAAAGGAATTATTAGCGGATTCCATTGGTCTTTACACGATATCGGTTTCGGCTTCTGGAAGAGATGCAAAAACAAATATTTCGTTAACGGCTCAGGATACTTGCGTTATTGAGGTTAAAGAGCATTCCACTTGGAGATTTCATTCGACCTCTTTATTAATACTCCATTACTTGCTGGAACTTTTGATGAAGTAGAAAGAATAAAACCGCAGTTTTACCTGCGGTTTTATTCTGAAGGGTGTCGGAGGCGGGATTTGAACCCGCACAAGCTAATGCTCACTGCCCCCTCAAGACAGCGCGTCTACCAGTTCCGCCACTCCGACCGGTTTTATATCTGCAAAAGTATTATACCACCTTGGTAAAAGCTAAAGTCAAGAACTCTTTAACCATGACTCTTGACTTTTGACTCGCAGTTAAACTACTTCGACAACCAGACGCGTTCCATGGGTGTATCATCCACTGCCGTACGAATATACCCGCGAACTCTGGATCCGATTACTCGGTTCGTCGTATAGAAGCCAATGGGAACTATCGATGCGTCCCTAAGGATTATTTTCTCCGCCTTTCGATAAAGTCTCACTCGCCTACCAGGATTTAATTCTCTCCTTGCACCCATTAATAACTTATCTACCTCAGGGTTCCTATAATGAGTCGTATTGTCCAGGCTGCTTGAGTGAAAGAGTGGGTATAGGAAGTTATCCATGGTGGGATAATCCGCCGTCCAGTCCATGCGGAAGAAAGTAATCTCTCCAGCTTGAATCCTATCCAAAAGGGCTTCCCATTCATAACTGGCAACATTAAAAGTAATCCCAACTTCTCCTGCTTGTGCCTGTATGGCTTGAGCAGCTTTGTCGTGACCTACTCCAACGTCATAACCTAAAACAAGGGGTGGGAGACCGTTTCCATCTGGATAACCTGCCTGTTTTAAAAGATCCTTCGCCGCAACGGGATTATGATTGTAAAGCATGGCTTCCTTCTGGAAACCGGGAATTCCCTTGGGCACGATTCCCGTGGCGGGCATCATGGCTCTCTCCCAAAGATCGCCGCAAATTGATTTCGATCCAGAGCATAATTTAAAGCCCGCCTCAAATTTTGATTATTTCCCCAGGGATCGGCATCCATGTTGAATCCGTAATAATAGAGGCTGAGCATGGACTCGATCAGTGCACGATCACCATATATGACCTTCGCCATTCTTATCTGACCTGGAAGAATCTCGCAATCATCAAGGTTTCCCGCTTTGAACTCTGAAAATCCCGACTGCTCATCATCAAAAATTTTGAAGACTATCCTATCCAGATATGGTTTATGCCCATAGTAGTCCGGATTTCTTTTGAGAACAATTCTCTGATCATGCATCCATTCAACGAACTTGAAGGGACCAGTTCCGCAAGGATTCTCCCCGAACTTTTCGCCATATTTCTGAACCTCCTCCTTGGGTACCGGAGAAAAAACGATGTGCCCAAGGATGGTTGGAAACTCAGCATAAGGATATTTCAAGGTCACCTCAAGGGTATAATCATCCCTTGCCTTAACTCCCTCAAGCCTCTTTGCCGTTCCCTCCTGGCAAGCCTCAAAACCCTTTATCGGAGCAAGATGATAAGCAATCTCAGAAGCTGTCTCCTTAGCTGCAACCCGATTCCAAGAATAGACAAAATCCTGTGCTTTACACTCTCTTCCATTGTGGAATTTTACACCTTTCCTAAGTTTAAAAGTCCAAACGGTGGCACTCTTATTGGATTTCCAAGATTTAGCCATGGCTGGTTTGACCTCCATGGTCTTGGGGTTGTGATCGACGAGTCCATCGTAAACTTGCTTGGCAACCTGGATACCTTCCGATTCCTGTACATGTGCTGAGTCTAAAATCAGCGGTTCCATGAGAAAATACCTAAAAGTTCCGCCCCTCACGGGTCCTTCGGTTCTATTGAGAGATTTCGATTTCCTGGTTTTTTTCTGGGCACAACCCGCTGTGGAGACCATTAGCACAAGAACAAGCAAGAGGATTAACTTGCTTCTTAACACTCTTGGCAATTTTTACCTCCCAATTTGAAAATCTTAAACGAAATTTGAAAATTTCCTCCATTTAAAGAGGGAAACATGGGAAAATTCTGGTGGATCGAAAAAGCAAATAAAAAGCGCCTGAGTAAGGCGCTTACGCTTTGAATTTAAAAATGCGTTTAAGCCTTTACCGCGGTGCAAAAATGTATAAGATTATCGATGTGATACCGAATATAATCGCCAACGCAACGGTGATGCGAAAAAGGTTTCTTTCTATGAGAGTAGTTCCAGAGAAGGTGCTGGGAAGCCCTCCTCCAAAAGCCGAAGATAAACCAGTTCCCCTACCGGACTGGAGCAAGATGATGACGATGAGTGCCAAACAAACGATGATGTGAATGGCGATTACGAACTTAAGCAAATTTATCTCTCCCTCGAGGTTTGTTGCATAAAATATAACATAACAATTCTCCATTATCAATGGAGATAAGTGCTTCATTTCGTCTCGCTGAATGCAGCAATCAATATACTCAGCTGCCAATACTAAGATGGACTATTAACGAGTTAGGTTGACACTTTATACATCTGAGGGAGGGAGTAAGTGTGGAGAAAACCGGTGTTAACCCATCTTGTTAATAACACAATTTAAGATTATGGTGTATTATATTTCTGGTCATGGGACATGGGAGACGAGTCATTGTACTTTTGACCCATGGCCCTTGACTCATGGCTCTTGACTCTTTCAAAAAGGAGGCAACATGGAGAAAATCCTGTACATCGTCTTGGATGGATTGGGGGATCTACCTTGTCCCAAACTTAATGGTAAAACCCCTTTGGGAGCGTCGACGACTCCCTTCATGGATGACCTGGCAAAGAGGGGTCAGACGGGCTTGATGTATCCGGTGGGGGAAGGAATCGCGCCCGAATCGGATGTTGCCGTCATCAGCATCCTGGGCTATGAGACTGAAAAGTATTACACCGGACGTGGTCCGCTAGAGTGCTACGCTGCGGGCTTACAAGTCAACGATGGAGATTTGGCATACCGAGTGAATTTTGCAACCCTGGGGGAGCATAACAAGATAATCGATCGCCGCGTTGGTCGCGGTCTTACCACCGATGAGGCAACTAAGCTTGCCGAATCGATAAATACAAAGGTAAAGCTGGACGCGGCGACCTTCGTTTTTAAAAACACCGTAGGTCACAGAGGAGTATTGGTCATCCACAGTCTTAAAGGAAAACTCTCAAGCGAGGTCACAAATACCGATCCAGCTTATGCTAAAGAGGGTCCCTTCGGAGTAGCTAAGACCAAATTTGAAGATGTTTTGCAAGAGTGTAAACCCATCGAAGAATTTGAGGACTCCCCTGAAGCCCAAAGGGCGGCATCCTTGACAAACGAGTTTATCTGGAAAAGTCACCGGGTTTTAGAGAGGGATCCCGTAAATAAACTAAGGATGAGTCGGAGTAAGCTGCCCGCTAATGTCATCCTCACCCGTGATGGGGGAGATAGATTACCTAAATTCCCAACCTTTGGTGAGCAGTATGGTTTGAGGTTTGGCTGCTTCGTTGAAATGCCCGTGGAGAGGGGAATAGCTTTGCTCACTGGGATGGAGGTAATTGAGCTTCCCCAGGTCACCGACGAGCCAAATTTTGATTATCAACTACGTGCGAGGAAAGCATTGGAATCGATAAAGGATTTCGATGGGCTATATATCCACATCAAGGGACCAGATGAGCCAGCACACGATGGAAAAGCTCTCGAGAAAAAGGAAAGCATCGAACTCATTGATCGGTTCTTCTTCGCCAATTTGCTTCCCGGGATAAATCTAGAGAAGACGATTATTGCGGTTACCGCGGACCATTCAACTCCCTGTGCCGTCAAGGCACATTCTGATGATCCCGTACCCTTACTTATCGCTGGTGGTAAAATGGTTCCCGATGACACCTCATTATTCTCAGAAGCAGAATGCGAAAGAGGTGCTTTGGGAAGGATATATGGACCCGAGCTCATGCCTCTCCTCATTAAGTACGCGGATTAGGCATCGCTCGATATTCGATTACTGAAAACTAACGGGTCTAAAGACCTGTTTTTACATGAAAATTTGGATTAGCGATGGAATTTGATTATCTTGGCAAAGCTTCCGGCATCTAAACTTGCTCCGCCGACCAGAGCACCATCGATTTCGGGCTCCTCCATGAATCCAGTGATATTTTCGGGTGTAACGCTTCCTCCGTATTGAATTCTCACCTTCTTTGCCGTCTCCACATCAAACTGAGCGCCAATGAGAGCTCTGATACTCCTGATCACATCGTTGGCATCTTCGGGGGTAGCCGACCTCCCAGTACCGATGGCCCAAACGGGTTCATAGGCGATGACCACCTTTTCTATGTCCTCTTTCTTCAATCCCTCTAAACCTTTGAGGAGCTGAGTGGTTACCACCCTCTGTGTCTCCCCCGCCTCCCTTTGCTCGAGGGTTTCTCCGATACACATTATGGGAATGAGACCATGAGAAAGAGCTGATATCACCTTCTTATTAACCACTTCATTCGTCTCCCCAAAATCCCGACGGCGTTCGGAATGACCAATGATCACATATTTCACCCCGAGATCGAGGAGCATGACAGGGGAAATCTCCCCGGTATAAGCCCCCTTTTCCCCCCAGTGCATATCTTGAGCACCAAGGAAGATGTTCGGATTGCTGAACTCGATCACCGTGGATACGCTCTTCAAAGCGGTAAAGGGGGGGCAAACTACTATCTCCACATCCCTTACATCCATGACCAGAGGGATGAGATCCTGCACCAACTCGACTGCCTCTTCCACCGTTTTATTCATTTTCCAATTCCCAGCAATGATGGGTTTTCGCATCAGACCTCCTTTCACTCGATATTGGTTCTTAGTTCACAGTTCACGGTTCATAGTCTTTAGAGATCTTTCAAGGCATTAATACGTTTAGCTAATAGCTCGCATAGCATATAAAGAATCGAACTGCTTATGGACATAATATTCTGAGATAGCATGATCTCAAAAATAGGTATGCATTCATAAATAGAACATCTGGCAATATCCAAGAAATGGCGAAATTGCTTTTTAAACAAAATTATTTGTTCATCAAGGCTTCGACTCCCGGTAGCGGCGTGCCCTCTAACAATCTGAGGGATGCCCCTCCACCCGTGGATACAAAGGACACCTTATCCTCCAGACCATATTTCCTAAGGGCAGCATCGGAGTCTCCCCCGCCAACGATCGTCGTGGCATTGGCGTGTGCGATGGCCTCCGCCAAAGCTCGTGTTCCAGAGGAGAAAGGTTCGATTTCAAATACGCCAACAGGTCCATTCCAGAATATGGTTTTGGCTTTCTTGAGAACATCCTCATAGATTTGAACGGTCTTGGGACCTATGTCCACTCCTACCCAGTCATCCGGAATTTCCTCGACGGGGACGACTTTATAACTTGCGCCTTCGGAGATGGAATCCGCGACCACAACGTCGCAGGGTAAATAAAATAAAACCCCATTTCTCCTTGCTTTCTTGAGTATTTCCTTTGCGTGATCGAGTTCCGCATCCTCACAAAGGGATTTGCCGATATTTATCGCCTTCGCTTTCAAAAAGGTAAAACACATTCCTCCACCGGTGAGGATTCCATCCACTATCTGCAAAAATTTATTGATCACCTTAATTTTGTCAGAAACCTTGCTTCCCCCAAGTAGCACAAAGAAGGGCTTTTCAGGATTCTCCAATAATTTGCTAAGGGTATCCACCTCTCTTTCCAATAAAAAACCCGCCACCGCGGGTAAATATTTGGGTACCCCTACAACCGATGCGTGGGCTCGGTGAACAGCTCCAAAGGCATCATTGACATAGACATCGGCGAGTCTTGCCAACTTCCGTGCAAATTGTGGGTCATTTTGCTTCTCTTCGGGATTGAAGCGCACATTTTCTAAGAGAAGCACATCGCCTTGCCTGAGTTCACTGACGGCTCTTTCTGCTTTCTGAGTGACGGTTTCATCCACTTTCCACACTTTTTTGGCAAGGAGTCTTGAGAGGGATTCAGCGACCGGACCCATCCTATACCGCTCATCGAAACCCTTCGGTCTCCCCAAATGTGAAACCAGGATGACCTTTGCCCCTTGATCCAAAAGATATTGAATAGTTGGCAGAACTGCCTT
>JBFMAG010000074.1 GCA_040755895.1 Actinomycetota bacterium
CTCATGTCAACAGGGCTATGGCCAAAGCCGTCACAAACTGTGGATGTTTAAAGATCAAGGCGGAAAAACAACCCGTCCCCCCAAATGTCAACTTCTCCGAGGTTTCAAAATATGTAAAAACACACATAGAAGGAAACTTGTGCTCCAATTGCCGTGAGATAGTGGAAGCAGAGTTGGGAAACTCCATGTTCTACATCGCAGCTTTATGTACCCTTCTCGATCTCGACCTAGAAAAGATCCTCGCAAGGGAAAACGATCGAATCTCAACGTTGGGTGTGTACAGCTTGACTTGATTTCCCAAAAAGCCTCTTTAAGCCCAACCTTATCACCAAAATTAGTGCCTCCAGGATGACCTTCCTTGAAAGTTTGGATTTTCCTTTCTGCCTGTCTACATAGGTTATGGGTATTTCCTCGATTGCAAACCCCTTCTCATAACCTCTATTGAGAAGCTCAATTAAAAAAGCGTATCCATCCGAGGTAATCGTATCCAATTCCAGACTTTTCAGAATCTCTCGGCGATATCCTCTGAAACCACTGGTACAGTCCTTGAAAGGGAGTCCCAGTAATAGGCGAGCGAATCTATTCCCCCATGTACTCAGCAATCTTCGAAAGAATCCCCAATCGGCTACGATCTTCCCACCATCCACATAGCGAGAGCCGATTGCCATGGAGCAATTCTTCATTCTCCGAAGTAGCCTGGGGATATCTTTCGGGTCATGTGAAAAGTCGGCATCCATGGAAAAAATATATTTGAAGTCCCGTTTCAGACCATAATTAAATCCATCCTTGCAGGCGACTCCATATCCCCTTTCCCCTCTCCGTCGAAGGACCTGCACCTGCGGAAATTTCTCGGACAAGACAAAGGCGATTTCGCCCGTACCATCGGGGGAATCGTCGTCTATAAATAAGATATTGAAATCTTTATCAACCTCAATTATCGCCTTGACCAGCTTTTCTACATTTTCGCGTTCATTATAAGTGGGTATTACTATCAGTACCTCGGACAAGTCCATCCTTACCTCAGATTTTTTAGAGCCTCGCGGTTAGCCTCTATGGTCCTTTGGATGTCTTCATCCGTATGAGCCGTGGAGATGAAACATGCTTCGAACTGAGAAGGTGCAAGATAGATACCAGACTTAAGCATCTCTCGGAAATAGTGGGCATATTTTTCGGTATCCGAACTGGCAGCTGTCTCGAAGTTTAAAACCTCTTTATCCGTGAAGAACATGCACGAAAGGGATCCAACCCTCGTGAAATATGCTTTTATCCCCAATTCCCTGGCATTTTCCCGCAAGCCCTCGGAGAGCATGGCTCCCTTCCTCTCCAAGTCCTGATAAATCCCGCCATCGGAGAGGATTTTGAGCGTTACAAGTCCTGCAGTCATGGCTATGGGATTTCCGGAAAGAGTACCAGCTTGATATACCGAGCCCACGGGAGCCACACATTCCATGATCTCTCGCCTTCCACCAAAGGCACCCACCGGGAAGCCTCCACCGATTATCTTGCCCAGACAGGTCAAATCAGGCATGACATTATAAAGTTCTTGAGCACCGCCATAGGAAACCCTAAAGCCCGTGATTACCTCGTCAAAAATGAGAACTATCCCGTATTCCAGAGTAATTTTCCTCAATCCCTCCAAGAACCCGGGTTGGGGAAGGACCACGCCCATATTACCGGCTATGGGCTCCACTATCATGCAAGCGATCTCCTCATGCTGCTCCCTGACGACCTTCTCAACGCTTTCCAAGTCATTGTAGGGTAGAACTATCGTATCCGAAGCCACCTTGGAGGTAACCCCAGGTGTACCTGGGATGGCAAGGGTGGCGACACCCGAACCAGCTTTTACCAAAAGATGGTCCACGTGTCCGTGATAACAGCCTTCGAACTTGATAACCTTTTCTCGCCCCGTGTACCCCCTGGCGAGTCTTATGGCACTCATGGTCGCTTCGGTTCCCGAATTCACCATTCGAACCTGCTCGATGGAGGGAACTGCTTCTATGATTTGCTTTGCCAGTTCCACCTCGAGTTCGGTGCACGCACCAAAGCTGGTTCCATTCTCCAAAATATCTTTCACCGCCGAAATTACATCGGGATGAGCATGACCGAGGATGAGGGGACCCCAAGAGCAGACATAATCGATGTATTCATTTCCATCGGCATCGTAGATTTTCGATCCTTTGCCCTTGGTGATGAAGAGGGGTTCCATGCCCACAGCCTTAAAGGCTCTAACTGGACTGTTCACCCCTCCCGGAATATATTCTTTAGCTCGGGCAAATAACTCATGCGATTTAGACATGTCCATGTCCTTTAACCCCCCGTTTTCCGCCAATCTTTTGACTCGCGGCTGAAGGCTGGTAAATGCAATAGGGTTCCTCCTGCAGATAATCACCGGTTAAAGCATAGGCTCTCGCCCTGCATCCCCCACAAATCCCCTTATACTCGCAAATTCCACACTTCCCTTTGAGCTTCCGAAAATCCCTTAAATTCCTGAAGATTTGAGATTCAAACCAGATTTCCTTGAAGGGTCTTTCCCGAACATTTCCACAATCAAGTTCCAGGTAACCGCAGGGCTGAACTTTACCCAGGTGAGAAACAAAACAGAAGGAGATTCCACCCAGGCAACCTCTGGTCATGGCCTCAAGACCATGGGTCTCGAAGCTCACCTTTTCTTTTTCCCTCCGAGCCCT
>JBFMAG010000075.1 GCA_040755895.1 Actinomycetota bacterium
TTCACGGTTATTGGTCAATATGATCCAGTAGAACTACTGCCGATTTTGACCGCTTTCCGATTGAAACTTTAAGGGAGAGTTAAACTCTCCCACCACTCTTCTTAGATTTTACACAGCTGAAATGAATATATCAACCTCAGTAAAATTTTTCCTTAAAAGCCTTTCGCCCACTTGAAATTCTTATGCTTTTGAGTCAAAATTCATCTATGACCATCCTTTTAAGGGGCGATTCGTGCAGGGTTTGAAAATTTAAAACTACTAACAAAAAGCATTATCAGATCCCGGCAGCTTACAGGGGGTGCCTAGTTGGTATCCCCTGTAGTTTGCACCCTGGGGGTGGGAGATGGATCTTCTAGTATCCAAAGTGAACAAAAGAACAAAGATAAATATTACATCTCGGGATGTTGAGAATATTCTTAGCGCCACTTTGAGCTCTTCCAATCTTTGGGAGATAACCGATCTCTCTCATAGACCTTTCAGGATCGTTGTGGAAACATTAAAAGAGTTACGGGAAAGAGGATTGGTTATCCTCAAAAACTCCTCCATCTCCCTGACGAAAGAGGGAAAAATTTTTTGCAAGCGATATAACGTGACTCCAAAGACGAACCATGGATGCCCTGCTTGTCGGGGAAGGACCGTCTCCCTCGCAAAATTCGAGGATTTTCTGCCCCGTTTTGAACAAATTGTAAGGAATAGACCCGAACCCATAATGGAGTTGGATCAGGGATTCGTTGGACCCACCATCGCCTTTGCCAGAATCGCTCTTTTGGCGGATAGAGGCGATATCCAGGGGAAAGACGTTATAATCCTGGGGGATGATGACTTAGTGAGCCTCGCTGCAGCCCTCTCCGGACTACCCAAGCGAATCACGGTTCTCGAAGTCGACGAGCGAATAGTCGACTTCATCGAGAATACAAGCGAAAAAGAGAATCTTCACATCGAAGTGGTTCCCCACGATCTTCGCTTCAAGCTCCCCCGAGATCTTGTGGAAAGTTTTGATACATTTTTAACCGACCCACCGGAGGCAATCGGTGGATTGGAGCTTTTCATCGCGAGGGGATTAGCTACTTTAAAAGGAGCCGGTTGTGCCGGTTATTTCGGTCTGACCATGATCGAATCGTCCCTTCAAAAATGGGGTGAGCTTCAAAAAATTCTAACCCATGAGTATGGTGTAGTCATCACCGATATAATCCATGATTTTAATATCTACGATAATTGGATGTACCTTCTCGAGAGCATAAAGGATGATATAGGACCCCTCAGAGAAGCACCGGAGAAGCACTGGTATAAATCGTCCATGTTCAGAATCGAAACCCTCGAGGATTTCCTCCAGCGTAATGAGGATGTCGTAAGCGTTGAGCTATATAACGACCCCGAAAGTCTAATCTGGACCAAGGAGCGATGATTATGTGGCAAGTTCCAAATATGGTCTCATTCACAAAGGGTACAGCGGAAGGACATTCACCCCTGAACGCCTTCGACAATGCCCTTTTAGCTGGGGGAATCGGTAATCTGAATTTGGTCAAGGTGACTAGCATTGTACCCCCCAAGGTCAGAATTGAAGCACTTCCCTCCATTCCCGTGGGGACTCTTGTACCAACGGTATATGCCCATATCACCAGCAACGTCGGTGGTGAAATAATATCAGCCTGCGTGGGTATGGGATTAAGTTCGGATTCCCAAGGTGTTATAATGGAACACGCCCATCCGGGGTCAGCCACCGTGGCGGAAGAGATAGTTAAAAAGATGCTAAAGGAGGCCCTGGAGAAAAGGAATTTGTCATTGACGAAAACCATATTAATTTCCGCGGAACATAAAGTTAAAAGGCTGGGCTGCGCCGTGGCAGCCGCAATTCTTTGGTGGGGGTGATGAAAACGAAAAATGTGGGCAGGCACTTGGTCATCGAATTCTGGGACTGCAAAAATCTGAATTCAGCGGAACTCGCAGAAAAAGCTCTCGAGGAAGCGGTTCGAGCTTGTGGTGCCACATTGCTCGAGCTGAAGGTGCACCAATTCTCTCCCCATGGAATAACGGGCGTAGCTATGATCGCGGAATCCCATATCTTGATCCACACCTGGCCCGAACTTGGATATGCAGCAGTGGACGTATTCACCTGCGGGGAGCAAGTCGATCCCCTGGCCGCCATAGATCCATTCCAAAAACATTTTTCCCCCAAGCATGTACAACTTGTGGAGATAAGAAGAGGTGTTCTTCGTGACTGACGACTGGTTTACCGAGCCGGGCTCGTCGGATTTTGAACACCGCTATAAAGTAAGAGCGATCCCCTTCAAAAAAGAGACCAAGTTCCAAAGGATCGAGATCGTGGACACTTTGGAATTTGGAAGGATGCTCGTTCTGAACGGGGCAGTTCAAACCAGTGAGAAAGATGAATTCATCTATCACGAGATGATCGTCCACGTTCCCCTACTTTCTCACACCAAACCAAGGAAGATTCTCATCATTGGGGGAGGAGATGGAGGCGCCTTAAGACGAGTGCTCGAACATCCCGTGGAGGATATCGTCCTGGTCGAGCTGGACGAAGAGGTCGTAAAGGCGTGTCGAAAATTTCTTCCATCCATAAATGATGACGCATTCCTGGATAAAAGGGTCAGGATCATCTTCGACGACGGGGCGAAATTTGTTGGGAATTCTCGGGAAAAATTCGATGTCCTCATCGTAGATTCCACCGATCCCATAGGGCCAGCGAAGGCTCTATTCACAGAGGGGTTTTACCGTGCCGCCCATAACATCCTCTCAGAGAATGGAATCTGTGTCACTCAGAGTGGTTCCCCAACCTTTCAAATGAAAGAGCTTCGTAACGCATATAATGGATTGAAGCTGGTCTTTCCCACCGTGCGGGTTTATCTTGCCTTTGTCCCAACCTATCCCGGCGTCTTATGGAGTTTTACCATAGCCTCTAAAAAATGGGATCCCGCCGCCGTCTCCCCTGAAAAGGTCAAGGAAAGATTGATATCCTCCAACATTTCAACGCGCTATTATACCCCGGAAATCCATACCGCGTGCTTCATTCTTCCCAAGTTTATCCAAAGGATTTTAGAGGAGGATTCCTCCTTTGAAACCGCCCTTTAGAGATAAGTTCTTGGCCTCCCAGAATAATCCCAATCCAGACGCGATAATCCTTGGAGTACCTCTGGATAAAACCGAGAGCTTTCGTTCCGGAACAAAACTTGCTCCAGAGCGGATAAGAAAAGCCTCTGACAGCCTGGAGACCTTTAGTCCCACCTTGAGAAAGGATTTAGAGGACATCGTCCTTTGCGACTGGGGGGATATAAAAATGGAAGATTCCATGGAAATATCCCTAGAAAGGATCGAAGAAGAGGTAGTTCAAGCAAGGGAAAAAGCTTTTACGGTACTCATCGGGGGTGAACATACTCTAACCTTAGCCGCGATAAGGGCTCTAAAGAGAGAGTTTTCTCCACTCTTCCTGATCGAGTTCGATGCCCACCTAGACCTCCGTGAAAGCTATGAAGGAGAAAAATTTTGCCACGCCACGGTGACTAAGCGAATTTTGGAAGAGATAGGGGGGTCTTTCCTCATCCAACTCGGAGTGAGATCGGGAACAAGGGAAGAATACGAAATTTCAAAGAAGTGTTTATTATCCACACCCGATATATCCATTCCATCCGAGATTCGCGATAAAATCGGAGATTCAGCCGTTTATATGAGTATAGATATGGATGTTCTGGATCCATCCTGTGCCCCAGGGACGAGCAATCCTGAGCCGGGCGGATACGATTTTAAAGAATTGCTTTCAAGTCTCTACGAGCTCAAGTCCCTCAACGTAGTCGGCATGGACGTCATCGAAGTTTCCCCGCCCTTCGATAGGGGAGACATTACCTCTATAGCTGCGGCCAAAATAATTAGAGAATCCATCCTCCTCTTCACCTAAGCATTTAGCTTAACTTAACCATGGATAGGGCGAGGCTGAAAGCCTCGCAATCCAGAGCTAGAGGATTGGTTAGTGTTTGAAATGTCTCCTCCCCGTGAACACCATGGCTATCTTATGCTCATCCGCGGCGGCGATTATTTCATCGTCTCGAATGGATCCCCCCGGCTGAATTATCGCCTTAACTCCGGCCCTGGCAGCCAAATCAACGGCGTCCCTGAAGGGAAAGAAGGCATCCGAGGCCAAGGAGGAATTTTTTACCCGTCCCCTAGCCTTTTTAAAGGCTATATCAACGGCATCCACCCTGCTCATCTGACCGGCGCCCACACCCACTGTGGCTAGATCCTTGGTAAGGACAATGGCGTTTGACTTGACGTGCTTTGCCACCCGCCAGGCAAAAAGAAGATCGTCCCACTGCTTCTCCGAGGGATGAATTTTGGTCATCACCTTCATCTCATCTCTATTCTCTTGAACTCGATCAACATCCTGGACCACAACTCCTCCTTCCACCCGTTTGATGTCCTTCAAATCAACCATCGGCTCCCTCTCTTCTCCCATGTACATGATGATCAGGTTCTTCTTTTGGGTCAGAATCTCCAGGGCTTCTTCGAGATAGGCGGGGGCGATTATAGCTTCAAGAAAAGTGGATGTGAGCTTCTTGGCCAAAGCTTCATTGACCACCCGGTTCAAGGCGACGATGCCCCCGAAGGCGGAGACGGGATCGGAGTCATGAGCCCTATTGTAAGCGGTACATATATCATTCGCGAGACCAACTCCACAGGGATTTGTGTGTTTGATGACTACCGCCGCGGGCACCGTGAATTCGCAAGCCAGAGACCACGCGGCGTCTAAATCCAGGATATTATTGAAGGATAGCTCTTTCCCGTGAAGTTGCTGAGCATAAACCAAAGAATGTGGTGGAGCGACGATCTCTCGATAAAAAGCCGCCTTTTGATGTGGATTCTCACCATATCTTAAATCCTGAATTTTTTCGAAGGAGAGATCGAGAAGTCTGGGGAATTCTTCCAGATCTCTCGTCAGGTAATGATAGATTGCTTCATCATAATGGGCCGTATGTCTGAAGGCATCGATTGCCAAATCAAGGCGTGTCTCTCTGGAAAGACACCCACTGTTCCGTCGCATTTCGGTGAGTATTTCATCGTATCTTTCGGGCTGCACCACGACCGCCACACCCTCAAAATTCTTGGCCGCGGAGCGGATCATGGAAGGACCACCGATATCGATTTGCTCTACTGCTTGGGCTAAAGTCACAGCCTTCCTGGAAATGGTCTCGGTAAAGGGATAGAGATTCACCACCACCAAATCGATTGGCTCTATGCCATGCTCCTTGAGTGTCTTAAGATGGGATTTCTTGCTTCTGTCAGCCAAAAGAGCTCCGTGAATCAATGGATGGAGGGTTTTCACCCTACCGTTCAGTATCTCGGGGAATTTGGTAATTTGGGAAACCTTTTTAACCG
>JBFMAG010000076.1 GCA_040755895.1 Actinomycetota bacterium
TGATCGTTTTGCCATCCCTTATTTCCCCCGAGGAAATCATATCCAATGAATTTTGTAGCGGTATTTTGACCACTTTCATCTCCAGCTCCTCCCCTCCTTCCGGCTGCACGGAACCCTCCTCCAAATCCGTGGCCAAATAAAGGTGAAAGAACTCATCGCTGTAGCCGGGGGTCGTGTAAAACTGGGCGAGTTTAATCATCCGCCCGCACTTATTCCCCGTTTCCTCCCTCAATTCTCTGATAGCACACTGGAAGGGATCTTCACCACCGCTCAATTTACCAGCAGGTATCTCCAAAAGGAAATCTCCTATGGGATGGCGATACTGCTTGACCAGAATAACCTCACTCCGCTCAGTCAAGGGAACTATACCCACTGCACCCTTGTGCTTTACCACTTCTCTCTCACAAATGGGTCCGTGGGGTAATCTCACTTGATCCACTATTAAGGTTAAAATTTTGCCCTTGAATTTGACTTCCGATTTTATAACCTTGTATTTCTTACGATCCACGTTTTTCTTCCCATATAAAATATCTAATAGGCTAGACATAAATGCCTGAGGTAGACCAGGCTTTTTTTACTACAACAACGGGTTATCTCAAATTAAATCCTAATTTCAAAATACTGAGCACTTAGAATTTCGAATTTAGGATTTGGACTTAAAGGTTGTCAAACTCCTTCTGAAATTATGTCCAGGGTATAGTTTATTTTAACAAGCTAAGGGCGTATATGCCGGCAGCTCCCGCAGCCTGGAAGAATTCGGGTTCCTCCTCTATGCCACGACCCATGGTGGTCACATCGTCAAAACCAAACCTTTTCAAGGCTTTAAGGGTCACACCATTTTCGATTATTTCGATCCGGTGTTTGGAAGCTATACCGAATTCCTTGAGTTTATGCAAAACCATTTCCATTTTCCACCGAGACATTCTGGGCAGAGTAACCACACAGGAAACGAGCGTCCCCTTGGAAAGGACGGTGATGGTGTGGTGGCTTACCCCAATATGGCGAGCTCGCTTATCCTTAAAACCGATTCGAGGAATGGCGATGGGATATCCATTGAGAGAGGCAATGGCATTTATGATTTGTCCCTGCTCCATAGCGCTGAATCCTAAGAGGGTATCGGTTCCCACGGTGCCCGGTCCCATTATCACCACTGTGATATCGGCTTGGATGACCACTTTACATGCAATCAGACCACTGAAGATATTTACGGCCTCAAGATCGCCACCAAAGGCGTGACCTATGGTTATCGTTGCATCCAATAATTTCAAACTTTTCAGTTTATGAACCAAATTACTGAAGGCGATGGGCAACGCGGCTCCATCGGTCATGATATATGCCATCTTCGCCTCACCGTTAATCGCCTTTACAGTTGTCACCACCGCGGGAAGCTGACTATGGAGGGTTCCCACGATAACGGGCATCCCCTCTAAGTCCATACTTTCCCGCATCAACTGGTGAAAGGGGCTTTCCTGTTCCTCCACGGATAGACATTTGAGCTGGAGAGGCGTATATCTGAGCTTCATTATATGCCCAGGGTGTTGGGGAGAGGTTGATCTATGGGCATAATTCCACAACACAAAATGTTTCCCGCCCGTACCCAACTCCAACTCCACAGCTGTGGTGTTAAGAACCACTTTGTCGCCGGGTTTGATATCGCCCGTTAACCGATCGTAGTTTATGGCACTGGAAATCTCACCTTCAAGTTCAACTTTAATCTCTGTGAGATCTTTCCTTTGACTTATGACCTCTAAGACCCTGGCCTCCTTGAAGCTGATGGTTCCCAACTTACCCTCATCTCCACACAGTTTTCCGTCTTTCACTTTTACTTCGAATTCTCGAACTTCACTCTCTACCTACTTATCACCGCGTAGGTGATAACGGTTTATGAGGAGCCCCGGCTTACCAATCTCACTATTTCTAGGGTCATGTTTGCCACAACTTCCAAATCTGCGATGGCAATCTGCTCATTCGTCGAATGAACGTTCACCGCTCCGACACTTAAATTGACGGTGGAAATACCAGCTTTGTTGAAGACATTGGCATCGCTGCCACCGCCCGTGGCGATGAGTTTTGGCTCGATGCCCACAGCTCGTGCAGCGTCCATCGCTATTTTCACGACCTCATCCTCACTACTCAAGGTGAAACCATCGTAAACCCGACTTACCTCAAGATCCAATTTAGCTCCTACGGTTTTGCCCCCCTCGGTAAGACAACTTTCCATGTGCCTTACTTGAGCTTCGAGTTTCTGAAGGGAAAGACTCCGGGCTTCACCTTCGATTGAGGTCTCCTCCGGTACAATATTCGCCGCTAAGCCTCCCTTTATCACTCCAATGTTAGCCGTGGTTTCATCATCGATCCTTCCAAGATTCATCCTAGAGATGGCGATGGCCGCCGCCTGAATGGCATTTATTCCCCTTTCGGGACATATCCCAGCATGAGCGGACTTGCCCTTGAATAGAGCCTTGATGGAATCCTGGAAGGGTGCACGGGTTACAATTCTTCCCGGAGGTCCCTCGCAATCCAGGATATAGCCAAACTTGGCTTTAAATCGAGAGAGATCGAGATTCTTGGAGCCAAAGAGTCCTTTTTCTTCAGCGATGGTGAACACGACTTCGATATCCCCATGAGGTAATCCACTGGCTTTAAGGACATAGAGCATTTCTAGAATGATGGCCACACCCGCTTTATCATCGGCGCCAAGAATAGTATCACCTTTACTGCGAATGATTCCATCTTTTATCTGAGGTTCAATGCCTATACCCGGCTCGACGGTATCCAAATGAGCGTTAAATAAAAGGGTAGGAGCACTGGTATTACCGGGAAGATGCGCTATTACATTTCCGGTATCGCCCCCGACCCTTTCGCCCGCATCGTCGATGCAAACATCGATATCTAATTCACCCAGTTTATTTGCAATATATTCAGCTACTCTCTCTTCATAAAATGTAAGACTGTCGACTTTTATCAATTCCGAAAAAGTCTTAACCAACCTCGATGTATTTATCATCTTCCCTCGCTATTTCAACCTACCTTCCGGTAGGCGGGCTTGCGCTCCCTCCGCTTTTGATGCTGCAAAGCCGCTCCGATGAAATCTCTGAATAGAGGATGGGGTCTATCGGGTCTGGATTTAAACTCCGGATGGAATTGGGTGCTCACGAACCATGGATGATCCGATAATTCGATGATTTCCACCAATTCCTCATTCGGAGAAAGACCGCTGAAAACCATACCTTTACTGGAAAGCTTTTGTCTATACCGGTTATTCACCTCATAGCGATGTCTATGTCGCTCGAAAACGAGATCGCTTCCATAGGCAGCATGGGCTTTAGTATCCGGGACAAGGGTACAGGGATAGGCTCCAAGGCGCATTGTCCCTCCCATCTCCTTTATCTCCTTTTGCTTCGGGAGTAGATCAATTACCGGATGGGGCGTATTCGGTTCGAACTCCGAACTATTGGCGTCCTTCAGTTCCGAGACATTGCGGGCGAACTCCACCACCGCGCATTGCAAACCCAGGCATATCCCCAAGAAGGGGATTTTATTCTCCCGGGCAAATGCCACGGCACGAATCTTCCCCTCTATTCCCCGAACGCCAAAGCCTCCAGGTACCAAAATGCCGTCGATTTGAGAAAGCCTTCTTTCAACCTCCTCCGGGCTTAAAGTCTCCGCATCCACCCATTGCAGATCAATTTCCCTCTCGTGATAGAATCCCGCATGTCTCAAGGCTTCGACCACGCTCAAATAGGCATCGGGAAGTTGTACGTATTTTCCGACCAAAGCGATTTTAACTTTCTCATGGATATTTTGAATTCTCTCAATAAGCCTCTCCCACTCGGAGAGATCTGCCTCCCCACAATCAAGCTCTAAGTGTCTGGCGACAATCTCGTCCAATCCTTCCCGGTGAAGAATGAGGGGAATCTCGTAAATATTATCCACATCGATGGCGGAGATGACAGCATGGGGATCGACATCGCAAAAGAGAGCGATCTTGCGCTTAAGAGCTTTAGTCAAAGGGCGGTCCGAGCGACAGATTATAATGTCCGGTTGAATTCCTATGCTCCTCAGTTCTTTCACACTATGCTGGGTGGGTTTTGTCTTAAGCTCAGCGGGAGCGCGGAGATATGGGATGAGGGTCACGTGGATGTAGAGAACATTTTCCTTCCCCACATCCTTTCTGAACTGCCTAATCGCCTCCAAGAAGGGTAAACCCTCGATGTCCCCCACGGTTCCACCCACTTCGGTGATCACGACGTCCGGTTGATTCTCGCCGGCAATTTTCAAGATTCGTTCCTTTATCTCATTGGTGACATGGGGAATGACCTGAACTGTTCCTCCAAGAAAATCTCCCCTGCGCTCCTTGGTCACGATGGACCAGTAAATTGTACCCGCGGTGACATTACTATCCCGGTTCAGATTCTCATCTATGAAGCGCTCGTAATGTCCAAGATCAAGGTCTGTTTCGGTCCCATCCTCGGTCACGTAGACTTCTCCATGCTGGAAGGGGCTCATGGTCCCAGGGTCCACATTCAGATAAGGATCAAGCTTTTGAATGGTCACTTTAAGTCCTCTGCATTTTAACAGCCTTCCCAGAGAAGCACAGGTGATGCCCTTTCCCAGCGAAGAAACCACGCCTCCGGTGACGAATATATATTTTGCCACACAAACCCTCTCCTTTAATCCAGTCGATGATCACGATTTCATAGTTAAATTCTACCAATTACTCCCCGTTACTACCAGTCACTCCCTACTTCCTGCGCCCCCATTCATCCATCCTCCTTAGAGCGGGTACCCTTAAAATAAAGGCGGAAATTGAATACCTCTCTGCAAAAATTTGAATCGTTATGAGCATGGCCAGGATGACAAGATTTATAAATCCCTGAAAATTAGCGATAAAGGAAAGACCGATGAGGGCTCCCAGAATATTCGATCCCACATCGCCCAACATGCACCGCTCGATGAGATCGGCTCGGAACAAAATCAAAATCGGTCCTACAAAAATCCCCCCAAGGTTCCAAATCGGACTGTGAAGGGTGAATAAAAAGATCACTAAACTTAATATTAAAAAAACTTTAGTTGCCCGTCCAGGTTTTACATCGAGAAGGTTGAATGTATTCATGCACAGAGCCAATAAAGTTGCGTTAACGATGAGAAAAAACGAGTTTCCCGAAAAAAGGCTGGCTACAAAGAGGGAAAGCAGTCCTCCTCCCAAAGCCTTGAGAGCACCCGTGGTCAAACGGCCCTTTGCAAGTTCTCTGAAATGTCCTATGAATCCACCCTCAACCCTGGTTCCAAAGAGGTCATCCAAAATTCCCAGAAGGCCCATCCCCAAAACGAGGGCGGTCAGGGGAAACAACCATCTTTTAAAAAACAAAAGCTCTTGTGGAAACAAGACCGAGGTTATACCAAGGATGGCTATGAGAGTGATTATTAACAAAAGACCCCCGCAGTTTGGTATCTTCCGCCCTCGATAATTCTCCCGCAAACAGTCTGAGGAAACCAGGAGAGAAAGGAGAAAAGGGAAAATCACCGCACTTACCATGAGTGATGTCAACAAAAACCAAAGAAACAATGAATTCACCTCCCTGGCCAGGTAGGCAGGCGAGACAAAACTGACTTTAGAACGTGATAGAATTGACGGCCCCTATGCACAAACCCTCCGATATCCCTTCCCGTTTCAGCATGGGACATAGTCGTGGGTATCTCCACGACTTTGAAACCCGCTCGAATGGTATCGATGGTAAGACCAACTTCAACCCCGAAACCGGGGTCAAATTCTCTCACTCTCTCCACAACCTCGCGGGTCAGTGCCCGTTGACCACATAATGGTTCAGACATAACCCTTCCCGTGCACCGTTTAATCCCCCAACGAGCAAATTTCTTGACCAACCCAAAGCCTCCCTTGAGGCGTGGTTTGGGAAAATCAGCGATGGTCATATCCGCCTCTCCTCTGAGGACGGGTTGTAAAAGCTTCTCCGCATCAATGGCAGCATCCGCCAAATCTCCATCGACCAAGAGTAAAACATCGTAATCCGATTCCCTAAGGGCTAGGTTCAAAGCTCCACCCTTCCCAAGATTCCTTCCGGTGCGGATTACGTTTGCCCCCGCCTTCTGAGCCTCCAGCCCAGTATTATCCCTCGATCCATCGTCTATTACAATTATTCCATCGATGAGCGGTATCCGCTTCAAAGCGGCAACGGTTTTGCCAATTCTTTTGGCTTCATTGAAAGCGGGCACTAAAGCTACAGTCTTTTTCCCCAACACTTCTCCTTAATATCGTGAACCTAGGGGGGTAAAAGCCTTTCAGCCGTGGGTTTAATGCCAAAATTTCCAGCCTTTCCCTGAAGAACGAGGGTCAAAGCCACTCGACCGAGGATGGTATCTACATTGTCAACGCTGGTTATACCAGCATTTTTATAGGCTGGAATGGATGAAACTTTTGCATCAGTGGTTTCCACACCGACCACAAAAATTTCGAGTTTTTTGAATTGCTCAATCAAAAGTGAATCTATATCGGAAATTTCGGATTTCCTCTGGCTTTCTCCAAAGAGGATGACGTTCTCCACGGGAAGATTGAGTTCCCCATCTATTCTTATCAGCCCCAAATTCGCTAACTCCGTTAGGAAAACGGAATCCGACGTTGTTACGAGCTCCATCGCCAACTTTTCAATGACCCTTTTCTCCAGTTCCGATCTCGAGAGTTTTTCCTCGGGAAAAAATGTGCTCAGTTTACTTCGGATATCGGAGCGCTTCAATCCGAAATCGGGGTAGAGGATTAAGAGAATGAAGCTTTTGGCATCAGCTTGGTCCAAGGCTTCCTTCACTTCCCTTTGAATCTCTTCGGAGACCTTCGAGGTCACAATGATGGTTATCCTTTCCCCCCCCAATCGCCCCCCCACAATATGAGGGAAAATTTCCTCTTGGAATTCTTCACTCCTTTTGAGTTCTCTTCCAAGCAAACGATTTTCCCTTCTGAGCTCGTTGATATCCCTTTTTACGCTTTCCACCAGAGCTTTTTGCTGCTCAACCAAGATACCTTTATCCACAATCACCGTTCCAAGCAAAATTCCAACGCCCAATGCGAGGAAAACCGCGACCAAAGAGGCTATATGATATCTCATGTCAAACATTGTGCTTCTCCTTAAATCCCAAAAATTAAACGTAGTTTGTAGGCAAGCAGGGTAAGGAGCTGCCTGATGAGGGGTGAAGCTGTGACGATTGCGATGACGGTGACAAAAGCAGCCAAGAATATGAGTAATAAATAGGAAAATTTGACTCTGCTACGGTAAAGCTTGTTCACACCTTTAGCATCAACCAATCTACTTCCCACTTTGAGCCGCACTAAAAAAGTACTGGCCATTCCCTCTCGACCT
>JBFMAG010000077.1 GCA_040755895.1 Actinomycetota bacterium
TGCCTCTTCCGAGAAATCCACGAGTTCGAATCCTCGGCTCAAGAATTCTTTGATCATGGTCTCGGTCTCATACTGATTTACCTTACAACCCAATGTATAAAAGGCTACCCTTGGCACCTTCATCCCTCTTTCCCACCTCGATTATAGCAACTTAGAACATATGGGTCATAAAACCATAAATTTTTGCTCAGGGGCTGCTTGCAGAGCGAGTGTGAGCGACGCGTCGCGAGCGCACGTTCGAAGCTGCAGCAAATCGACTTGAGCCGTGCGGATGTCGATTATTCTACGGCTTCCCCCGCTTTTGCTCTTTAACCCTCTCACGGATGCACAAACGCCTCTCCAGTTCCTCAAGCTTTCTTCTTAAGTTTTCATTTTCCCTCCGAAGAAGCTTAAGTTCTCCCTCAACGCCTTGCTTATCCTCAGTGGCGATTCTTTCCCCACCGATTCGCACAACCCTACCTGGAATTCCAACTACCACAGCATTTGGAGGAACCGCTTCCAAAACTATGGAGTTCGCTCCGATAATGGAATTTTCACCCACCGTGATGGGTCCCAGGATTTGAGCTCCGCTAAACAATCGAACGCCATCTCCTATCGTTGGCCATCCATCTGGAATGCCGGGCATGACAACACCCTTTCCGCTTCCACCCAGCGTGACTCCCTGCGATATCCAGACATCCTTCCCAATCTTCACCCCTCTACCGATGACCACCCCAGAGGTGTGGTAAATTCGACAGCCGGGTCCTATCTCCGCTGCGGGGTCGATCTCGGCACCATTTAAGAAAAGATTTAATCTGCTCAGTAAATCGGGGAGTAGGGGAATTCGCTTCTTGTAAAGGAAATGATAAAATCGGTATAAAATGAGGGCTTGGACACCAGCTCTACAGAACAAAAGCTGTAAAATTTTCCCAAAGGATGGTTTCTCTCTCTTCAAAAATTGGATATCGCCTCGTATACTTCCAATCAACTCAATCACCCTGCTAATTTGCCCAATTCATAAAGAACGATGGCTAACCCCACTATGCTTGCCGTCTCCGTACGCAGGATTAAATTCCCCAACGTCACCGTTTGACCACCAACGTCCCTAATCACCAGCACTTCTTCTAGGGTTAATCCTCCCTCGGGACCAATAACAACAGCAACGCTCTCCAACCCGCCATGTCTGCCAACAGATTTACCTGTTCGGCGGGCAAGGCGATCATCTAAAACCTCCCCTACCGATGTCTTTTTCTCCCCTTCCCAGAAGACTAAGATCGAGTCGAAATTTGGCAGCAATTCAAGGGATTGAACCAAGGATATCGGCTCTAATACTTCGGGGAGAGTAGCTCTTTGACACTGCTTTGCGGCTTCCAAGGCGATCCTTCGCCAGCGCTGTACCCGATTCCCATCCTTAATGGCATTGAGCTTTACCACCGTGCGCTCCGTGACCATGGGAACAATCTTTAAAACCCCAAGTTCAGTGGCTTTTTGGACGATGAAATCCATCTTGGGTCCCTTGGGAAGTCCTTGAAAAAGAGCGACATCCGGGGGGAGAGTCTCTTGAACCTGATGTTTTAAAATTCGGGCTATTACCTCCTGCTTCCCTATCTTGGTGATTTGAGTTTCATAAACAAATCCTTTTCCATCACAGACGATGATATTCTCTCCAGGCTTGAGTCTCAATACGTTTCTGATGTGGTTCACGTCATCGCCAACGATGCGGATTTCCAAACCTTGAATGTTTTTTGGGGGGACAAAAAATCTCGGCTCAGTCATTTCCTTCGATAAAAAAGTCCACCATTCACACCGATTAATATTGGGTTTTTCGGTGAACGGTGAATCTGCCTACCCGCAGGCGGGTGGACCATTGAACATTTAAGCGTGCAAAGATTCTAAAACACGGCTTAAATTCCGAGCAATGCACCCTACAGCGGAAATTGCCCTGGGATAATTCATTCGAGTTGGGCCCAAAATTCCCAGCGTACCAAGGGTTTGACCACCGGCATGGTAACTCGTCGCCACCAAACTATAATCTTGCATCTCCACCGCTTCGTTTTCCGATCCTATCCTCACTATGACTTTACTTGCCCGCCTGTCACTACCTGAGCTTGGCGATGGCGGGCAGGCTTCAAGAGCTTCACCGAGCAATTGGAGCAGTATATATCCCCGCTCCAGGGTCTTTAATAGACTCTGAATTCTCTCCAAGCTTTCAAACTCGGGTTGACGGAGAATATTGGCGGTTCCTCCCAAATATATCCTTTCCTTCTCCTCCTGCATCAAACAGTCGAGGATTTTATCGATTATTCCCTGTACCAATCCACTCTGCTGTGGAAGGATGTCCCCAAATTCCCTTCTCTTTTGAGAGATTTCATATAAATTCAGGCTGGCGAGTTTTCTATTAAGGACCCTTTCCACCCTTGAAAGTTTCCCTTGGTTTATGGAGCGATCCATCTCCAATACTCGCTTTGCTACACAACCGGTATCGGTGATTAAAACCATTAATACGCTGTGGGGACAAAGGGATATCAAATCCAGATGCTTCAATGAACTTTCCCTCAGGGCGGGACCGAATACCACGGCTACGTAATTGGTGAGTTTGGATAAGAGTTGAGATGTCTCCCGCATTAAGTCTTCCATCTCTTTGCTCAACCGTGTGTAGAAAAGATGAATCGACCTTTTCTCGGCTGGACTTAAACCCTCGCTTCCCATTAAGCTATCCACATAATAGCGGTATCCCCTGTCGGTGGGGATTCTCCCCGCTGAAGTGTGTGGTTGCCAGAGGTATCCCATCTCCTCCAGCTCCGCCAATTCATTCCGCACCGTGGCGGGACTCACCCCCAACTGATATTGCTCAACGAGCCTACGTGAACTCACGGGTTCGGCGGTGAGGATGTAGTTGTGAACCACGGCGTAAAGTATGAGCTTTTTGCGGCTATTCAACATCTTACTCCTTCCCTCTCAGGTACTATTTGCATTATACCCAAGAATTTCAGCACTGTCGACGCCATCAATTTTCGTGAATATCTTAAACAAAGTTAACAAACACCCGATTTGCGAGTAGCAATCCCTTGGGGACCAAATTAAATTCTTCTTCACAAAGAAGAAGGAATTCTAAAAACCTTTGGGAGAAATATTTCACCAGTGTTATTTTCTATGGTAAGTTATGTTTAGGGTGGTGCATATGAGAAGATTTCATCGAATTTTGGGAATATTGCTCATCCTCTTCTTTGTTTTTCCCATCTTTACTGGGTGCAAAGGCACTTTGGAAGAAAAGGTGGGAGAGAAAGTAAAACCTCAGAAGCCAAACAAGAAATACTATAAGCTCGGTCCAAGAGATGAATTCGGGATAAGAGCCTGGGTACCCAAGGAGCTTGAAAGCATCACCCTCTGGAGAAAGAGAAAAAGCAAGGTTTTAAGACCAGGAGACAAACACTTCGATGAGTTGAGAGAAGCCTGTGAGGAGGTTTTCTTCTCAATCGGTCCAGCTATTGAGCCGCCCAGCGCTCTTTCGAGTCACTACGCCCAACGTGGCGCAGAGGTTGTGGTTCTCGAATACAAGCGACCATTCTGTGTGGAAAGACCAGATGTTGACTGGGTTTCAGATATTAGTGAAGAGGAAAACAAACCATTCTTTGTCCTCGGGCCTTTTAAGGAACTTCATCTGGGAACACGTAGATTTGCGGTTAATAAAGATCTCCTTGAAATCATGGATATCTTCGGAGAAGTTTGGGGACTCCCAAGACCAGATGAAAGATATTATAAGCTCGGTCCAAGAGATGAATTCGGGATAAGAGCCTGGGTACCCAAGGAGCTTGAAAGCATCACCCTCTGGAGAAAGAGAAAAAGCAAGGTTTTAAGACCAGGAGACAAACACTTCGATGAGTTGAGAGAAGCCTGTGAGGAGGTTTTCTTCTCCGTTGGCGCTATTGCTAAGACAACTTTTCCCTTTTCGACTCACTACATTCAAGCCGGTCTTGAAGTTGTGATTCTTGAATATAAACTGCCATTCCATGTGGAAAGACCAGGTGTTGATTGGTTCAAAGAGCTTTTAGGTAAGAAAAAAAGTCCCTTCTTCGTGCTCGACGAAGGTCCTCCTGATATACTTCATTTGTCAATGGCTGGGTTTATGATTCGTAAAGATCTTACTCAAGTCAGAGAGATCGTAAACAAAATTTGGGAGGAGGATCCATGATGACTTCATGAGTCTCACTCCTTCACTTTGAGGATTGAAAGGAAGGCTTCGGGGGGCACTTCGACCCTCCCCACTCGCTTCATCTTCTTCTTACCGGCTTTTTGCTTCTCCAACAATTTCCTCTTCCTTGTCACATCTCCGCCGTAACATTTGGCGATGACGTCCTTGCGTCGAGCCTTTATGGTTTCACGAGCGATTATCTTATTTCCAATGGCGGCTTGGATGGGAACTTCAAAGAGTTGACGGGGAATGATCTCCCTCAAGCGCTTCACCTGCTCCCTCCCATGAGCATAAGCTTTGGTCTTATGGATGATGCGGGATAAAGCATCCACGGGCTGCCCCGCTATGAGGAGATCCAACCTCACCAAGGGGGATTCGCGAAAGCCAACGTGTTCATAGTCAAAGGAAGCATATCCTCTGGTCCTCGATTTCAATTGATCGAAGAAGTCGAGCAAAATTTCACTTAGAGGAAGATGATAATGGACCTCCACGCGGCTCTGGCTCAAATATTGCATGTTCTTGAACTCCCCCCGCTTTTCCTGGCAAAGTTCCATAATGGCTCCCAGATGCTCAGGGGGAGTCAAAATCACCGCGGATACGTAAGGTTCCTCTATCTTGGCGATCTCCGCCAAGGGAGGAAAATTGGCTGGATTCCTTAAGTTCAATACCTCGCCGTTCTTCTTGGTCACCCTATAAGCCACGCTGGGCGTCGTTGCCAGAAGTTCGAGATCATACTCCCTTTCCAATCTCTCCTTCACTATTTCCATGTGAAAAAGTCCAAGAAAACCAGTTCTAAAACCGAACCCCAAAGCGTGAGAGGTCTCAGGGTGGTAGACAAAGGAGGGATCATTCAAACTCAGCTTCTCCAGAGCGTCCTTTAGACTCTCATAATCGCCCTCCACCGGGTATAAGCCGCAAAACACCATGGGCTTTACCTCCTTATACCCACTTAAGGGCTCCCATGCCGGATTATCGATACCGGTGATGGTATCTCCGACCTTTGTATACTTGGGATCCTTTATCCCCGCGATGACATATCCCACCTCGCCCACCGAAAGTTCGGAAGTGGGTTGCATATCGGGTCGAAAAATTCCAACCTCCTCCACCTCACCAATCTCTGAGGTTGCCATCATTTTTATCCTCATACCGGGCTTGATGACCCCATCTACCACCCTAATGAAGACGATGACTCCCCTGTAAAAATTGAACAGGGAATCGAAGATGAGAGCCCTTAAGGGAGCATCTGGATCTCCAGAAGGGGAAGGAATATTCCTCACGATTGATTCCAAAATTTGAGGTACTCCCAGACCGGTTTTGGCGCTTACAAGGAGGGCATCACCCACATCGATGTCCAGAGCCTCCTTAATTTCCCGTTTCACGCGTTGTGGATCGGCGTTTGGAAGATCTATTTTATTGATGACGGGTATGATCACCAAATTATTCTCCAGAGCCAAAGGGGTGTTGGCTACCGTCTGGGCTTCCACACCTTGAACAGCGTCCACGACGAGTAACGCTCCCTCGCATGCGGCGAGACTTCTCGAAACTTCGTAGGTGAAATCGACATGTCCCGGGGTATCGATGAGATTCAAAATGTATTCTTTACCATCCTCGGCGGTATAAAGCAGTCGCACAGCCTTAGCCTTGATGGTCACTCCTCTCTCTCGCTCCAAATCCATCCTATCCAATACCTGCTCCACCATCTCCTGCTCTTGGATGGTATGGGTGAGCTCGAGGAGGCGATCGGCAAGCGTGGATTTACCGTGGTTAATATGAGCGATGATTGAAAAATTTCGAATATGTCTGGAGTCCATTTACGGTCTTCCCTTTAACCGAGTCGCTATCAGTTGATAAGCGAAGTGCAACTCTTCGATCTTCAAGAGTATAGCCACCCCTATATAAATGATAACACCGAGCAAAATACCCACTCCAAGGGAGAGTATCTGCCCCAAAAGAGAGACGCCAACATAAGGGATCGTAACTTTCCAACCATAGAAGGCGACCACCCCGAGGATGACGGAGGCAAATGAGATTTTAGCGAAGGAGATGGCTATCTTTTTGCCATCCATACCGCCGAGTCTTCGCCTTAAAATCTCCATCAAGACAACGAGGTTAAACAGGCAAACCAGAGAGGTGGAAAGGGCGATTCCTCCGTGTGCATATCCAAGCCAGGAAAGAGAAGATGGCAAATCTATGAGCTTTGCAAAGATGGGTAAATAAATCATGAAAAACCAGTCTCCAAAATAATTCACGATTATGGAAAGCCCAGCTATAACCATCGGCGTAAAAGTATCCTTCAGGGAATAAAAGGCTCGATTGACGAGGTGTAGTTCCCCCGCGGCGAAAAGCCCCACCGCGTAATAGAATAGAGCCGATGCGGTGAGGAGCGTAGCCGTTGGAGTGAACCTTCCCCTTTCAAATAGGAGTCGTATGATGGGTATGCCCAAGGTCATCAGACCCACGGAGGCGGGCAGTATGATGAGACAAAGGGTTCTTATTCCAATAGAAAGAGAATTTTTGAGTCCTTGGATATCATTTCGAGCCGCCTGGCGAGAAAAGGTGGGAAACAACACGGTGGAGATGGCTATGGCAAAGAGTCCCAAGGGGAGTTGCCAAAGCCTAATGGCATATCCTAAGCTTGCCACGCTACCTGTGATCAACCGGGAGGCAAATCGGGTATCCACAATGGTATTTATATCGACGCTGGCGAGACTGATGACCACGGGGACTAAAAGGGCACCCACCTCTCTCACCCCAGGATGACGCCAGTTAAATATCAGAGAATATCGAGCACCTC
>JBFMAG010000078.1 GCA_040755895.1 Actinomycetota bacterium
TACCTTTACGATTACTTACAAGAATACGGGCAATGCTGATCTCACAGGTGTAGTGATATCCGATCAAATTCCAGGGGGTTTGACTTATGTGGATGGGAGTGCGAGCCATGGTGGCGTCTATGATCCCAGTACGCGTACAATTACGTGGAATATAGGTACTTTGACCCCTGGTAGCAGTGGCACCCTCACTTTCCAAGTAACTGTCGATAGTACTGCCACTGGCGTAATCAAAAATGTCACAGTAATTAGATGTCACGAGATTCTAGAACCTAGGGAGGCATCGGTCGAAATATCCGTTGCAGGAATAATTCCAGAGGTTCTACCATATCCAGAAGCTGTACCTGAGGTGCTACCTTATCCAGCTAAGCTTCCTCCCACCGGGTTTGAGTTATTATACTATTTAGCTGTGGCAATACTTCTGATAACCGTTGGCTTTGTTCTGCAGCTCGTCGGTTCCAAGAGGTATCCAAAAACTAGATAAGTTAGAATCTCGGAGAAAAGGCGATCTTCCATTCAACTGAAAGTGGACTTTTAACGTGGAGACCTTTTAACTCGTGGAATTACTCATCCTTATTCTGGTATCATAGGATTGCCTTGGATTTTCGTTTTCCTTAATTTTAGAGAAGAGAAATGAGGACAAAATTTTTGAAGCCTCTTGGAAAATTATTCATAGTCATTGGTGTTTTGATACTCCTGTATTTAATATTCACGGATATCTATGCAGCCTTTGAGCAACGAAAGCTCGTTCAAGAGTGGAGAGGCGGATCCAAGGATTCGTTGCCTTCAGCGAAGGACTCTCTACCTTCAATGATTCCTCCTCTTTCGGAGGGTGAAAAAAAGGTTATTCAAAATCTCCCAGAGCCACGAGATAAAAAACCTATAAGTGTACGGGCATTCGCTAGATTAGTTATTCCTAAAATAGGGTTGGATGTCATCGTGGTTGAAGGTACCACTTGGGAAGCTCTCAGGAAGGGACCTGGTCACTTGGAAGGCAGCGCTCTCCCGGGTGATAAAGGAAACTGTGTGATATCCGGACACCGTGTGACCTACAGTGCGCCTTTTAGGCGGCTTAACGAGTTGAAATTGGGCGATGAGGTCTTGATTTACTCATTATCTCGCGAATCTCCTTGGAGATATATGGTTGTTGCGAAGAAGATAGTTAAACCCACGGATGTAAGTGCGATCAAGCCCACTGAAGATCCCAGATTAACTTTAACATCTTGCCATCCCCCTCATAGTGTAAGGCAAAGACTCATCATCATTGCTGAGCTTTCTTCCCAGAGCGAGCATTAGGGTATTAAATTCCATTTATTTGGAGGGAAATCTCGGTGATTCCATAAATAAATAAAAGAATTCTTTTGGGAGAGTATCTTTCAAATTCTTTTCACGTTTATACAAACGGAGGAATTAATGACACCTTTAAAGACGGCACAAGACTTAAAGGACATTGTGGAACGAGCAAAGGTAGGAGATGGTGAAGCTTTTGGGATGTTATACGATATCTATTTCGATCGCGTTTATGGATACATTTACTATAAGGTGGGTGATCCCACGGAGGCTGAGGATCTCACGGAAAGAGTTTTCCTGAAAGCCTTGGAAGCGATCGACAAATTTAGTTGGAGAGGAGTTCCTTTTTCATCGTGGTTGTTCAGAATAGCTCGCAATTTAATGATCGATTATTACCGAACGAGGTCGAGGTCAACCATGATACCCGTGAGTGATCGGATCCAAACCATTGATCGTGAGGATCCAGAGGAGATAGCGATAAGGAAATTTTCCTATGAAAAATTGTATGCTGCCATATCGAGGTTAACTGAAGAGCAACAGGAGGTAATCATCCTTAAGTTCTTCATGAATCTTTCGAATGCGGGAATAGCCCGAACATTGAATAAGACCGAGGGGGCAATAAAAGCTCTTCAGCATAGAGCCCTACACTCGCTGTATCGAATTTTGAAGGGAGAATCCAATGATGAACGAGAGTGATAAAATCGTTAGGTTAGCAGAGGTTTTGGATAGATGCATAGAACTTCTCCTAAGTGGAGAGGAAAATATGGAGGGATGTTTGGCTCGTTATCCTGAGTTTAAGGAAGAGCTTGAACCTCTACTCCGTACAGCTGCTTTTGTAAGAGCCGTTCCTTTACCCACACCCTCCTCGACGTTTAGAATCACAGCTCGTCAGCGGTTACTCAAAACTGCTGAAGCTAGGGGGCGAAACCGGATGGCTTTTGTCGAGAGAGTCACCGGTATCAAGGATATACTGATGAGGGTAGCCGCGGTTATTCTCATTGTTATCTTGGTGGGAAGCGGAGCGGTTGCAGCTTCTGCTCGGAGTTTACCGGACAGCCCACTTTATCCCCTGAAGATAGCCATGGAACGAGTTCAATTGGTCTTTGCCTTTGATGATTATAGCAAAGCCCAGCTGCATCTAAAATTCGCGAAAAATAGACTCAATGAGATAATGCTATTAGTTGCTCAAGGTAAAGAGGAGGGTCTTAACACCGCATTATCTGAAATGAATAATGAGGTTGAAAAGGTACAAGCCATGGTGGAAACCATCCCTGCGAACAAAAAGATGGAAATTTTACGCAAAGTAATAGAATTAACTGAGTACCAGGGGCAGGTCCTTCAAACGGTATGGACCAAAGTACCCGATCCAGCAAAAGGTGCGATACAAAGGGCCGTTGAAGTCAGCCGAAGGGGCCATGAACAGGCGGAGAGTGCTCTTAAGAAGAAGGAGAGAATTATTACACCTCCGAAACCAAAGGTTCCGAGGGCTCCAAAGGTTCCCGATAAATCGAGGATGAGAGAGGAAACCGAATCCACTCCTTCCATCAGTCCTCAAGAGAGTGAACATCCTCAAGAACGCGAAGAAGGTGAATACGAGAGAGATTCGAGGGAATAAAGTCTACTTTTATCGAGCGAGGAGATAATAGATGAGGATTTTTGATTTTCAAGTCCTTATAAAGGAAATTTATTTTGAAAAGGACAATCGCAGAGGAATTGATGGAACCTTCGTGTGGTTTACCGAAGAAGTCGGGGAGCTGGCTCGAGCTTTAAGATCGGGGAATACCACAAAACTCAGGGAAGAATTCGCTGATGTACTCGCCTGGCTGGTTAGTTTGGCTTCTCTATGCGATGTCAACTTAGAGGAAATGGCAATGAATAAATATAGCAAGGGATGCCCGAAATGTGAGCAAAAACCTTGCGCGTGCAGGGAATTTTGAAGCAAAAATATGGTGGTTTTCAATTGCGAAGGGGGATTAAAAGTTTATTTAATGGAGCGGTAGGCTATTACCCCCATTACAATGGCGAGGATCGCTATCACAAATAGACAAAGAGCCCAAAGTGTTTGCACCGATTCTATAATCATCCAATATACACCTCCATTTTTTCCTTTTATTCGACGGAATCTGCAGATATCCTTCAAATTATACATCTACTTTAGTTTGCAAATTTCCTATATCCACTCGCTTTAGCATATCAACCTCTTAAAACGAGAGCCTCCCAAGTGCCAAAATTTTTTAAAAAATTATGAAAAAATTGAAGGAATTTTGATATTGGAATAGAATTTGTAGTTTGGAGCAAAATGGTTTAAAATGGTGTAAATTGGTGTGAGGAGATTTTAGTGACGTGTTCTCGGGTGAATTTCATCACACATTGGATAGTACAGGACGATTGATACTACCAGCGGAGTTTAGAGATGCTCTCGCGGATGGCTTGTTCATTGCTAAGGGAATGGAAGAATGCTTGTTCATTTTCTCTCGCAAGGAGTGGCTACAGTTGGCGGATAAAATAAGACTTTTGCCATTAACCAAGAAAGCCGCCCGTCAATTTTCTCGCTGCCTCTTTTCGGGGGCGAAAGAAGGGGTTTTAGATAAACAAGGTAGAGTTTTGATCCCCGAGCATCTGAGGAATTACGCTGGCTTAAATAGAGATGTGGTCATAATAGGTGTTTCAAATCGATTGGAGATTTGGAACAGGGAGAATTGGGAAACTTACCAAAAGCAAGCCGAGAAATCTTATGCTGAGGTTGCCGAGCATCTGCCCGAATTGAGTATATAGAATCGGTCCTTCAAAAGTGCAGACCCGCCTGCCCAGCAGGCAAGGGGTGATTTTTAATCAAACTTTTTTCAAAAAGGTTTGAGCATAAACCGGTTTTGCTGGCTGAAGTCCTGAAGCAACTTAATTGCAGGGATGGCAGCATCGTCGTAGATTGCACCTTAGGCGGGGCAGGACACGCAAAGGCGGTTGCAGATTTAATCGCACCAGGAGGTCTCTTAATAGGGATTGATGTAGATGAAACAGCAATTGAAGCAGCAAGAGAAAATGCACGCTTCAGCCAGCAAACCAAAATAATTAGGGACAATTTTAAAAATCTCGATAAAATCCTTCACAATTTAGGTATTCATGCGGTAGATGGCATTCTCTTTGATCTCGGTCTTTCCTCGGCTCAATTGGATGCGCCCGAAAGAGGTTTCAGTTATAGATTTGAAGCTCCCTTGGATATGCGAATGGATCTTTCACAGAAGTTAACCGCTGCGGATGTGGTAAATACATACACTGAGGCAGAATTAGCATTCATTATCAAAAGATATGGGGAGGAGAGATGGGCATCTAGAATTGCTCACTTCATAGTAGAAGCTAGGGAAAGGGGACCGGTCAAAACAACCACTCAACTTGTGGGGATCATAAAAGATGCAATTCCCGCTTCGGCTCGTCGTAAAGGAGGACATCCGGCTAGAAGAACTTTCCAGGCTCTGAGGATAGAGGTCAACAAAGAGCTCGAGAGTTTGGATAAAGCCATAAGGGATGCGGTTAAGTGGCTTAAACCCGGTGGTCGGATAGTAGTCATATCTTACCACTCCTTGGAGGATAGGATCGTTAAGGATACTTTCAAGGAGTTGGCAAGGGGTTGTATATGTCCACCTTCGATACCAATTTGCCAATGTGGCAGAAAATCTTCGATCAAGATTTTAACGAGGAGACCCATAAAGCCAGGTCCTGAAGAAATTGAAGCAAATCCGCGGGCGGATAGCGCAAGATTACGCGCAGCGGAAAAGATACCTCTACCGGCAGGCAGGTAAGGTGGGAACCAATGCAAACAGCAAGGAAAATAGCAAAGACTTCGAGTCAACCTTTACGCTCATTTAAAGTCATCGAGAATCGAGGGTATGGAAGGTTCTCTTCTCCCTTTGTAAACTTTTTATTCTTCAGTTTCATCCTCGCTCTATTTGTAATGCTTAATCTCTCTCAACGTGCTCTCATTGCCCAATATGCTCTTCAGATGGAAAAGCTTAAAACAACTCTTCATGTGGAGCAAATCAAACACGAGAAACTCCTTCTGCAGGCGATGGAATTAAAATCCCCCGAGAGAATAAGAAAGATTGCCTGCGAGAAACTAGGCATGATAAGTCCAACAGAGGTTAGTTACATTACCCTCCCTCCAGAGATGAATCTCCAGGAGGAGAGAGAATCATTTGCACGGGGTTCACCTTCTTCTAAAGAATCGGATATCCTCGGGAGACTGTGTAAGCTCGCTGGACGTCTCGAGAAATTCCTGAGAAGCCCAGAAGCCGAAGCAAAGAATTAATATAGCTTGAGAGGAATCTCATGGGAAACGTCCAGTCGCGTAGGAAGGAGGAGCGAAGAATACTTCTCCTTCTTGGTATCGTTATTATTGGTCTATTGGGGATTGCTACCCGCCTTATCTTTATTCAGGGAGTTGAAGCCAAGAAATACGATACTTTAGCTCTCAAGCAGCGCCTAAGACGCATTGAGTTAGCTCCTCACCGAGGCACGATTTATGATAAAGATGGCCAGGAACTGGCGGTAAGTGTTCAGAGGGAAACGATTTATGCCACCCCCTACCTCATCAAAAATCCCCTTCGTGTTGCATCAAAACTTTCTCTCATTCTTGGTGCGAATGAAGAGATTCTTTACAAAAAGCTAACCAGAGATTGTGGCTTTGTTTACCTCGCTCGCAAAGTTGATCAGGAGAAAGCCGATGCCGTAAAGGCATTGGAGATTGAGGGGATAGGATTTTTAAATGAGAATAAAAGATACTATCCATGTAATTCCGTTGCTGCTCAAGTTGTAGGGTTTGTTGGCGTTGATAATAAGGGTCTCACCGGACTCGAACTCTATTACGATGATCTTTTGCGAGGTAGACCAGGTGAGCTTATTGTCGAGAAGGATCCCTTAGGAAGGGCTATACCCGGGGGGATTTTACAGTTATCGCCCCCCACAGACGGAAATGACATAACGCTCACACTGGATAGGGATATTCAGTTTAAAACTGAGGAGGCTCTTAAGAAGGGTGTTGAAAAATTCCATGCGAAGAGCGGCCTTGCCATCGTCATGAATCCCAAAACTGGGGAAATTTACGCCATGGCTAATTATCCATCCTTTGATTTGAATAATTTCTCAAAGACGAGCTCTGAGGTTATACGGAATCGAGCGGTTACCGACATTTATGAACCCGGCTCCACGGTAAAAGCGATCATCGCCTCCGCTGCTCTGGAGGAGAGATTATTTACACCGAAAAACATTTTTTACCTTCCTAGTACCATTAAAGTTTCAAATAAAGTGATTAGGGAAGCTCATCCAGGACCTCCAAGAAATTTCACCTTCACTCAGATTGTCACCGAGTCCAGCAATGTGGGGGCGGTAACCATTGGCTTAAAATTGGGCAGGGAAAGAATCTATAAATATCTTAGCGCCTTTGGTTTGACGGATAAGTCTGGTATCGATTTTCCCGGTGAATCCAAGGGATATGTTCCACCGCCGGATAAATGGTATGGAACGACCATTGCAAATATTCCCTTTGGTCAAGGTTTATCCGCAACTCCTCTGCTGATAATCCAGGCCATTTCCATCATTGCAAATGATGGATTGAAGGTTCGCCCCCATTTGCTTTCCTCCATAATCAGTCCTCAGGGGAGAGTGATAAAAACCTTTTCTAGAGATCCGGGTGAAAAGGTTCTCTCTTCTAAAACTGCCCGTCAAATGCGGGGTATTTTGGAACAAGCGGTGAACGTGGGAACCGGTAAGACTGCCAGGATACCCGGTTATCGAGTAGCTGGAAAGACGGGAACCGCTCAGAAAGTCAAAAAATATGGTCGTGGATATGAATCTGGGAAGTACATCGCTTCTTTCGTTGGATTCGTACCAGCCCAGGATCCTCAACTCATCGTCCTCGTAGTTATCGATGAACCCCAGGATGCTATTTGGGGCGGTGTAGTGGCCGCCCCCATTTTTAAAGAGATAGCCGAGTTCAGTCTACGTCAACTTAGGATTGCCCCCTAGTTATTTTTATTCTAGTTTAGCGAATTTTTAGACGGGCTTGTCAAAGTACAGTTATTTTAAATGTATTTGAGACCTAGAGTTGACGAATGATATTATAGCCGTAGACATCTTTTAGAGGAGAATTCAAGTGAAATTAGCGGAGTTAATCTCTTGTGTAGATGATATTTTAAGAATCGAAGGGGACTGCGAGGTGGATATAAGAAGTCTCACCCATCATTCTAAAAGGGTTAAGCCCGGAGATCTTTTTGTGTGCATTAAAGGATTGAAGACCGATGGACATCTCTATATAGAAGAAGCCATCGCCAATGGTGCTGTAGCTATTGTCATGGAGAATTGGGTGGAGATTGCTTCCCCCGTCACTCGAATTTTGGTTCCCAATTCCAGAAGAGCTCTGGCTCATCTTTCTCACATTTTCTATGAATGCCCTAGTTCTAAGCTTACTTTAGTGGGGATTACGGGGACCAATGGTAAGACTACCACCGCTCATCTTGTGGAAAGCATTCTCTCCGAGGCGGGATATAGGGCGGGATTATTGGGAACTATCCAATATAAAATTGGGGAAAGGATTTTTCCCGTGGAAAGAACGACTCCAGAGTCCTGTGATCTTCAGAGAATACTGGGGGAAATGGTTCGGGAACATGTAGATGTAGTGGTTATGGAGGTTACCTCTCATGCTATCGACTTACATCGTACTGATCATTGTCAGTTCGATGTTTTGGTTTTTACGAATTTGAGTCAAGATCATCTCGATTATCACCACAATATGGAGGAATATTTCAGGGTAAAGAGTGAGTTATTTAGAAGTAATGATGCTAGTTGCCATATTGTTAATATAGATGATCCTTATGGGCGAAGGATCGCTGAGATTTCTCATTCAAAGGAGAATTACTTATATGGTCTGGGTCCCTTGGCAAATATCAAAGCTTCGCGAGTTAGATTAAGCGATAAAGGGGCAAGATTCAAAGTCTTAAGCTCAGGTATAGACTACGATTTTTCAATGCACCTTCATGGTTTATTCAACGTCTATAATGCTCTAGCAGCGGTTTCAATAAGTCTAAGCCTCAAGCTCCCCCTTAGAGTTATAGGAACTGGTATTGGAAAAGTGAAGAGTATCCCCGGGAGATTTGAGATCATAGATTGTGGTCAAAACTTCACCGTAGTGGTGGATTACGCCCACACGCCGGATAGTTTAGAGAAAGTAATTGGTACAGCACGAGAGATAACAAAGGGAAAGGTGATCACGGTATTTGGATGTGGAGGAGATAGGGACAGACTTAAAAGACCCTTGATGGGTGCAGTGTCGAGTCGCTTGAGCGACTATACCATAATAACCTCCGATAACCCTCGGAGCGAGGATCCGGAGGAGATCATCGCTCAGATTGAGAAGGGAATAAAGCGGGAAACTTCCGCAGAATATTGCAAAATTATGGATAGAAGGGAAGCCATTTATAGGGCTATTTCCCTAGCAAATGATGGGGATACTGTCATAATCGCCGGGAAGGGGCATGAAGTCGGTCAAATATTTGCCGATAAAACCATTCCCTTCGACGATCGCTTGGTGGCTTGTGAAATTTTAAGGGAGTTGAGAAGGTGTTCCCACTAACTGTATCTCAGGTTCTATCAGCCACAGATGGGGAACTTTTGAATGGCCTGCCTCAGCTGGTCATAAACGGTATTAGCATCGATACTCGCACCTTGAAGCCGGGTGATTTATTCATTCCCATTAAAGGCGATCATTACGATGGTCATCAGTTTGTCAAGTGTGCTTTGGAGAAAGGAGCTTGTGGCTTCCTCACCCGAAGGTGGGATAAGGCTTTTAAGAATACCTTGGGCGAGTTAAAGGGGGAAACAATCGTAATAAGGGTTGAGGATGGTCTAAGGGCTCTTCAGAGTTTAGCGTGGTATTTGCGAGGGCAGCTAAGAGTCGAGGTCATTGGGATCACGGGCAGTACGGGAAAGACTTGCACGAAGGACATGCTCGCCAGCGTGCTATCTCAAAGGATGAGGGTGGTTTGGTCCGAAAGAAACTACAATAACGAAATCGGTGTCCCCCTTACCATTCTTAGAGCCAAGCAAGATACCCAGATACTGATCGTGGAAATGGCCATGCGAGGGTTGGGCCAAATCGGTGAGCTGGCGGAGATTGCCCACCCCACAATAGGATTGGTAACGAATGTAGGGAAAACCCACTTTGAATTCCTAGGTTCTGAGGAGTTAATTGCTCAGGCAAAAAGCGAATTGGTTGAAGCTATACCCGAAGATGGCACCATCTTTCTGAATCAAGATGATCTCTGGACAGAGAGGTTAAGATCCTCAGCACGGGGACGAGTGATCACTTACGGGCTTTCAGAACTTTCAAATTTTCGTGCCTGCGATATTAGTGTGGACTCCATGGGTAGACCTTCCTTTAAAATTCTTTCGAACAGGGGAAATATTTGGGTGAATTTGCCCGTTCTGGGGAGACATAATGTTTACAATGCTCTGGCTACCTCTGCTATAGCTTCCCATTTGGGTCTGCCCCTGAAGGATATCAAAAACGGTTTGGAGACATGCACTTTATCCGGGATGCGGATGCAATTATTGACCACACCTAAGGGAATCACCATTTTAAATGATGCTTACAATGCCAATCCTACCTCCATGAGGGCAGCCCTAATAGCTCTCGGGGATATAAGATCGCAGTCGCGAAAAATAGCCGTTTTGGGAGATATGTTGGAACTGGGAGAGATCACAGACGTCTCCCATTTTGAACTGGGTAAATTTGTGAAAGAGGTGGGAGTGAATACACTCATCACGGTTGGAGAGAGCGGTAAACGAATAGCTGAGGGAGCCTTACAAAGTGGCATGGATGCGAGGGAAGTTATCTCTTGCAATACTCCCACTGAAGCAGCGCTGATTTTGAATCGGATGTTGGAGCCGGGGGATATAGTCTTGGTAAAAGCCTCTCGGGCAATGAAGTTAGAGGAGGTAGCCGAGTCTTTGCTGTAGAACTCTTTATGCGTACATTCACAATTTCAAGCTTTCAATAGTGGGGATAAGGAAGATTACTTTAGTTTGCAAATTTCCTAGATAGTGGTTTTCTCTCCATAAATACTTGTCTCCGTGGTAAGTGCAAAATGTAAAGCTAAAAATGAAGAGCGAGGTCCAACGTCTAAATTTTGCCAAAGTAAAGGAAGATTAGATGATAATCTCAAGGATATACTATTATCCAACCTATCAACTTTTCCTAACCGCCGGTCTTTCCCTTTTGGGGATTGTCACTCTCATACCCTTGTGGGTAAAGATTTTAAAGTCGAGAAATATTGGACAAATTGTGCGGACCGATGGGCCTCAAGAACATTTACAGAAGCAGGGTACTCCTACCATGGGTGGTCTTCTAATCCTCCTGGTCGTAACCTTCACCTTCCTTCTGATGTCCCAAGTTAGAGGATTTAGTGGACTGAGCATTCTAGCACTGCTGACCGCTTTATCTTGTGGATTATTGGGTTTTTTTGATGATTATTGCAAGGTTATAAAGGCAAGGTCTTTAGGACTTAGAGCCAGAACCAAGCTTTCTTGGCAACTCATTATTTCACTTGTCTTCGGTTGGATAGCTGTAAAATATCTTCATCTTTCGACAGCCGTCGCCCTTCCCCTCACAGGGATCACTCTTGATCTCGGCTGGTTTTATTATATATTTCTTTTCCTCATCGTCTCAGCCACCACGAATAGCGTCAATCTAACGGATGGCCTTGATGGTCTGGCTGCAGGTACGGTAACTTTAGTCATGATGGCCTATGCTGGTATAGCCTTTAGACAGGATTGCCTCGATTTAGCCATTTTTTGTGCAGCTGTGGGCGGAGCTTGCATTGGTTTTCTATGGTATAATTCGTATCCCGCTGATATTTTTATGGGCGATACCGGTGCATTGGGTTTGGGAGGAGCCATCGCAGCTTTAGCCGTTTTGACCAAAACGGAGCTTTTCCTCCTCCTTATAGGGGGTATATACGTCATAGAGTCTCTATCAGTTATCATTCAGGTCGTCTGCTTCAAGCGACTCAAGAAGCGGGTATTCAAGATGGCTCCCATTCACCACCATTTTGAGGTCCTTGGTTGGTCGGAGACAAAGGTGATGATAAGATTTTGGATTGTATCTGGAGCTCTAGCTGGGTTGGGATTCGCTCTGTACTTCATAACTGCTATGAAAGGTGGTTAAATATGAATTTTTCTGGGAAGAAAGTGCTCGTGGTGGGAATGGCTCACAGTGGAATGGCCGCCGCAAAGAAACTGAACGATTTAGGCGCATTGGTATCCATAGTGGATTGTGCCAGGAATACTGTCCTTGAACAGAGGGCTTTGCAGTTGGAGGAAAGGGGTATCAGCACCAGGTTAGGGAATCATAGTTTCGATGATCTCAATGCCAAAGAGTTGGTGGTTGTCAGCCCAGGCGTTCCCGATAAAATACCATTCCTCGCGGAGGCGAGGCGACGCGGCATCCTCGTGTGGAGCGAAATCGAACTCGCCTATTCTCTCATCAACCTGAGAGAGCTCAGTGTCTCCATAATCGGAGTCACGGGAACCAATGGGAAGACGACGACCATTTTATTATTGGAGGAGATTTTTAAAAGGGCCAACTGTCCGACGATCGTTGCCGGGAACATCGGACACCCTTTGGTAAAATGCATTGAAGAACTCGAAGACGGCGTCACTTTAATCGTAGAACTTTCGAGTTTTCAACTGAAGAATATAGTTCATTTTAAACCACATATCGGTGTACTTCTCAACATTACACAGGATCACTTGGATTGGCACGTGGATTTCAAGGATTATATCCAGGCAAAGAGTCGGATATTTTTAAACCAGGGTGAAGGAGATTCCGCCGTAGTAAATTACGATGATCCTCTAGTTCGAGGGCTTCTCCCCGCGGTGAAGACCACCTTGATGCCCTTCAGTAAATTCAGAACGTTCGAGAAGGGGGTCTATATAAGAGGCGATAAAATTGTGTCCAATTTGAAGGGCAATGAAACCGAAATCTGCGAGGTCGAAGCAGTGAGAATAAAAGGCGAGCATAATCTGGATAACGCCCTTGCGGCTACTGCAGCTGCTCTTTTATCAGGGATTTCCCCGGAAGCCATAAATCGAGCTCTTTGCGATTTCTCGGGAGTTGAGCACAGACTGGAATACGTCCTCACCATCGATGGCGTAGATTTTTATAACGATTCCAAGGCCACCAATCCGGGGGCGACTATCAAAGCTTTAACAGCTTTTAATCGCCCCATAGTTTTACTTTTGGGGGGAAGGAATAAGGGAAATAGCTTTGAAGATATGGCTCGAGAAGTTAAGGAGAGAGTGAAAGCCGTGGTTTTATTCGGGGAGGCTACCTCAGAAATTAAAGCCGCTTTGGGTAATGGATCAAAGGTTCATTGCGCCTCCTCCGTTCCAGAAGCCGTTTTTATGGCAAAGGAACTGGCGGAGTCGGGAGATGTGGTACTTTTCTCACCAGCTTGCGCCAGTTTTGATATGTTCTCTAATTTTGAGGAGAGGGGGAAAGTCTTCAAGGAGACTGTATTGAGTTTTAGAAATCCAATATAGGCTAGACATAAATCGCCTGGGGTAGAAGCTCTTTTGCCAAAACATTGTCCTTGAGCACAAGGAATGTTTTAAATTCTAAGCACAAAGCGATTTCGAATTTAGGATTTGAGCCACCTTTCGAAACTATGTCTAGGGCATAAATCTAATATGGGTGGAAAAGCGCTTATGAAGATGTTTAGGAGAAAGCCAATTTCATATTATTGGCTTTTGGGCACCACCACTGTGCTACTATTATTCGGAGTAATCATGATTTTTAGCGCTAGCTCAGTCATAGCGTACACAAAGGAAGGCGACAGTTATTATTACTTGAAGAGGCAACTTTTATGGGCCTTCCTGGGAGTTATAAGTATGAGTTTACTGGCTAGATACGATTATCATAAATTGCGCAGGCTATCTACCATGGGAATAATGATCACGATTGCTCTTTTAGCCCTGGTCCTAATTCCTGGGATGGGGAAGACTGCTGGTGGCGCAAGCAGATGGTTAACTCTTGGTCAATTTAACTTGCAGCCGTCGGAATTTGCCAAATTGACCACCATAATCTTCACTGCAGATATTCTTACTCAAAAACATCGGGAAATCACGAATTTGTCTCATCTTTTGATCCCTCTCGTACCAATAGTGATCTTCATCGCCTTGCTGGTGGTATTCCAACCCGATTTGGGCACCGCTTTTGCTATATGTCTTTCCATTTTCATCTTAATGTTTTTAGCCGGAGCAAGAATTCACCATATTATTGGTGTAGGCTTGGTGGGATGTGCCTCCACTTTTCTTCTCATTTTTTCCGCCGGATATCGGCGCCAGAGATTCTTAAGCTTCCTCAATCCCTGGTCTGACCCTCGGGGATCGGGATTCCACATCATTCAATCTCTGCTTGCTTTTGGTTCCGGTGGCCTGAGAGGGGTGGGACTCGGTCTGGGGCGCCAGAAATTTTTTTATCTCCCGGCTTCACACACGGATTTCATTTTTGCCGTGATTGGTGAAGAGCTTGGTCTGCTGGGGACACTTCTTGTGGTGGCGCTATACTCAATCCTGGCCATTATAGGATTGAGAATCTCTTTAAAATCTCGCGACAGATTTGGAAGGTTGTTGGGAGCTGGAGTCACTTGTATGATTTTAATTCAGGCGCTCATCAACATGGGAGCAGTTACTGGAGCCATTCCCATAACGGGTATCCCTCTGCCCTTAATTAGTTTCGGCGGATCATCGCTATTCTTTACGCTGTGTTCCATCGGAATTTTGCTCAATATAGCTTCTCAAGAGCCACGAAAATCGGGAGCAAAGGCAAATGCGAGTACTCATTGGCGGAGGAGGAACCGCCGGGCATATTTATCCCGGTCTCGCTCTGGCGGAAGAATTAAAATCACTGGTGGAAGGCATTGAGATAGTATTTGTGGGCACTGAATCGGGTCTGGAGTCAGAGATGGTGCCCCAAATGGGATATATCCTCGAAACCATCGATGCGAGGGGGCTTCCTCGAAGATTTTCCATTGATTTATTAAAAACGCCTTTTTCATTGGGCAAGGGTGCCCTCGATTCTTTTAAAATTTTGAGGAAATTTGGACCCCACATAGTGGTGGGTATGGGAGGATATGTAAGCGTACCCGTGGTGGGAGTTGCAGCCTTCTTAAAAATTCCCACGGTAATTCATGAACAGAATGTGATCCCCGGCTTGGCAAACCGCCTATTGAGCCGAGTTGCAAGTGTCATCGCCACATCCTACGCCGATACTGAAGAATTTTTTCCGAAAAGGAAGGGAATTATCCTAACGGGAAATCCCATCCGGGGCGAAATTTTGGAATCCACTCATGAGGATGGAATTCTTACTCTGGGATTGGATCCTAAGAGGAAAACTCTCTTAATCTTTGGAGGAAGTAGAGGTGCTCAAAGAATAAATCACGCTGTAGTTGAGGCTTATCCATTCTTTCGCGATTCTCACGACTTGCAGATGGTTCACGCTACGGGTATGATTGATTTTGAAAATGTTTCCAATGCCATAAAAAACATTGAGAAGCCGCAGGATAAATTGATTTATAGATGTTTCCCCTATCTAGATAAGATCCATCTCGCCTATGCCGCAGCGGATTTAGCTCTTTGCCGAGCGGGGGCGACTACAATCGCCGAAATCACAGCGAGGGGGAT
>JBFMAG010000079.1:0-5259 GCA_040755895.1 Actinomycetota bacterium
AGCTTTGAGGCGAAAGTGGTAAAGATGGGACCTTGGTTGGTTTCAGTTATAGGAATTATTGGCGGGTTTTTACTTTTATTGATGGGTATCTACATCTATCGAAGGTCCGTCTTCAGGGAGTCAAAATCATCTCCTGAGGAGGGGGCATTTTCGGTTTCGAAGATTACCGATGATAAAGCGAGGGAATATTATCGGCTGGAGATAAAAATCCCCACGATCCCCACGCGCTTAATGGATTTTATTCCAAGCACTCGCTTTTGTCTCTATACAATAGCGGCTTTGCTTGCCGGTGCTATACTCTTTAGCACGTTTTTTGGGAATATATCAATTTTTGGATTCATAATACGCCTTCGGTATCTCCTCATCATGTATTTCATCTTCTGCTTGGCTTACAAGATAGATTCCAGAATCTCTATAGGAATTGCTTTATTCTTGTTGGCATGTTGTCCGATTCTGTTGATACGGGGAAACGACGCCGGAGCAAATTATGCTGCCATGGTGGCTTATGCCTTTCTAGCCATGGGTGTATTCTTCCAACTAATCGAGTATTTCAGGGAGAGGAGAGTATCAGTTGAGGAGGAAGAATTTGAAAGACCCGTGCATGAGCCAAGGATGGCAGCTACCAAATCTACAAGGAAGATACCATACAGGCTTTCATCGCGTGCTGTTATTGCTCGCAGAAAGGCTAGACTTCGAGCTTTGGTGAGATTAGCAGCTTTGCTTGTTGCCATGTTTTGTCTGATTGGTGGTCTCTATGCTGCGGGACACTGGCTCTTTGTTAGTAGAAAAGCGCAAAAGATTGTGCCAGAGGCGACAAAGAAAGCCGAGCGAGCATCCCAAACTAAAGTAGTGAAGGCAAAACCCGAGGCTAAACCAGCATTAGAAATCGATAAGAGCAAAATTAAAATTCAAGTGTTAAATGGAAATGGTGTTCAAGGAGAAGCCGCAAGGATCGCTGATATTTTAAGGGAAAGTGGTTTTAATATCCAAACCGTTGGGGATGCAGGCTATGATGCTTATCCCAATACCATTATTCGTCATAAACCAGGGCAAGAGGATGTGGCAAAACTTGTGGTTAAAGAAATTGCATCATTTTATCCAGCTTTGTTTTATCCAAATCTTGCTGATTCAGATGTGGATATTGTGGTTATACTGGGAAGGGATAAAAAAGGTGGGTTGGTTGCTGAGCCAGTTGTGGATAAAAGCAGGGCAAGGATAGATGTTCTTAATGGGAACGGAATCGCGGGTTCAGCCAAAGAGATCGCTGATCTTCTTAAAAGAAATGGTTTTAACATCAGGGATGTTCGAGATGCCGACAGGTATGATTATGCTCAGACCATCATCTGTTACAGAACAGCGAATAAGGATGTTGCGCAATTGGTCGCCGATCAGATCAAAGCCAAATACTCCGCAATTTTGAGAGGGGATTCCTCAATCCAGGCGGACATTATCGTGATATTGGGAAGAAGATAAAGGACACATGTAGGGCGGGACTCCGTGCCCGCCCAAAAACATTGGCGGGGACAAGGCCCCGTTACTACATGAGGAGCGATTGAGGGTGAAAATCTGCATCATTGGTGTGGGATACGTGGGATTAGTCACTGGAGCTTGCTTCGCCGATATTGGTCACGATGTAATTTGTGTTGACGTCGATTCGGATAAGATTTCCAAGCTAAGAGCTGGAATCATCCCCATCTATGAACCCGGGCTAGACCAGATTGTAACCAGGAATCAAAAGACGGGAAGAATTATGTTCTCAACTGATATCACGGTGGGGGTTCAAAAGTCGGATATGATTTTCATCACGGTGGGCACGCCTCCTGACAAAACCGAAGCCGCTGACCTTACCCATGTAAAAGCAGCGGCGGGAGAAATAGCCCGGGCAATGAATGGCTATAAGGTCATCGTCAATAAGAGCACCATGCCTCTGGGTTCAACGAAATTGGTTCAAGGGATAATCGAGGAGAGCAAGATAAATCCCCATCATTTTGAGGTGGTCTCCAATCCAGAATTCTTGAGGGAAGGCTCAGCTGTCGAAGATTTTCTCCATCCCGACAGAATCATCATAGGCACCCATAGCCAAAAAGCAGCCGAGGTTATGACCGAGCTCTACTCTCCATTTAACGCCCCCGTCCTCGTTATGGACCCAGTGAGTGCAGAGTTAATAAAGTATGCATCCAATGCGTTTTTGGCAACCAAAATATCCTTTATAAATGCCATTGCAAATATTTGTGAGAAGGTGGGAGCGGATGTGAGAGAAGTGGCTTTAGGCATGGGATATGACAAACGCATTGGTTTTGAATTCTTCAATGCTGGACCCGGGTGGGGAGGAAGTTGTCTACCAAAGGATTGCAAAGCCCTCGTCAAAATCGCGGAAAATTATGGATACGATTTTCAACTTCTGAAAGGCACCATTCAAATTAATGAGAATCAGAAAAGGTTCATTGTAACGAAGGTTCGAGAACTTTTGGGCAATCTCAAGGGCAAGGATATAGGCATACTGGGCTTATCTTTTAAACCCAATACCGATGATATTAGAGACTCACCCGCAATCGACATCGTCCGCCATTTGCGAGCTGAAGGTGCATCAATAAAGGCATATGACCCCGTGGCGATGGAGAACGCCGAGCACATTTTAAAGGGTGTAAAATTCGTCCATGATGCATATGAGGCGGCGAAAGACAGTGATATCCTACTTTTGTTGACCGAATGGGACCACTTTAAATGGCTAGATTTTAAAAAGATTAAATCCTTGCTTAAAAAACCAATTTTATTTGATGCCAGAAACTATCTGGATTCTAATGCTCTGAAGCACTTGGGGTTCATCTATAGAGGGGTTGGAAGATGAGGGTGTTGGTTACGGGGGGAGCTGGCTTCATAGGTTCTCATCTATGCGACGCGCTCATTGAGAAAGGACATCATGTAATTTGCATCGATAATTTCCTCACTGGATCAAGAGAAAACATCGAACATTTGCTAGATAACGAGAATTTTGAACTCATCGAACACGATTTAACTATTCCTCCATCGACCTTTGACTCTCAACCACTGACCATCGACTGCATTTTCCACCTTGCGAGCCCCGCTAGTCCGGTAGATTTCTCAAAGTTATCAATCGAAACATTGATGGTAAATTCATTGGGTACTTACCATATGCTCGAGTTGGCTAGAAAAAATGGGGCAAAAATACTGCTTGCATCGACTTCAGAGATTTATGGGGATCCAAAGGTTAGTCCTCAATCCGAAACTTATTGGGGAAATGTTAATCCCGTGGGTTCTCGCAGTTCCTACGATGAAGCCAAGCGTTTTGCCGAGGCTTTGGTCATGGCTTATTATCGCCGATATGATCTGGAGGTTGTGATAGTCCGCATATTCAACACGTACGGACCACGGATGAGAAGGCAGGATGGTAGGGTAATCCCAAATTTCATACAGCAAGCTTTGGATAATAGCCCCATCACCGTATATGGTGATGGTTCGCAAAGTCGCAGTTTTTGCTACATCGATGATTTGGTAGATGGTTTGCTTAAAGCGATGTTCTCTAAGAGTGCAAAGGGTGAAATCATAAATTTGGGCAATCCGCATGAAATCGAAGTATTAGAACTCGCTCATCTTATTAAGGAGATGTGTAATTCTAATTCGGAGATAATTTTTCTTCCTCTTCCTCCCGACGATCCTTCACAACGTCGACCGGATATCGAAAAGGCAAGGAAATTGTTGGGTTGGGAACCAAAGGTATCTTTGAATGAAGGTCTTAAAAGTGTAATAGAGTGGTTTGAGGAGAGAGGTGTTTGCAAATGAAAGCAATTATTCCGGCGGCGGGTTTTGGAACAAGGTTGCTTCCGGCAACCAAGGCTCAGCCAAAGGAGATGCTCCCCGTCGTCGATAAGCCAATCATCCAGTACGTTATCGAGGAAGCTGTGGCTTCGGGGATTGAAGATATCTTGGTGATCACCGGGCGGGGCAAAAGAGCCATAGAAGACCATTTCGACAAATCCTTTGAGCTTGAGTATTTTTTGAGGGAGGAAGAAAAGCACGATTTTTTGACGCACGTGCAAGGTATCGCCGACCTCGCCGATATCCATTACATCAGGCAGAAGGAGCTGCGGGGTTTGGGACACGCTGTTCTCTGTGCTCGGAAACATCTCGGCAATGAACCCTTTGCCGTTTTATTGGGGGATACCATCACTTTAATGGACATTCCCTGCACGAGAACATTGTTGGACATATTCAAGGAGTGCGGCTCGCCGATTATAGCTGTGGAGGAAGTATCCCGCGATAAGGTGAAAAGATATGGTATCATCGATGGATATCCCATTGGCGGCGGGATTTACAGGGTCGAAAACTTGATTGAGAAGCCTTCTTTGGAAGAAGCCCCCTCGAATTTAGCCATTTTTGGGCGGTATATCCTGACCCCTGAGATCTTTGACTGCCTTGAGAGGACGCCACCCGGCAGGAATAACGAGATTCAGCTCACCGATGCCTTGAGATTGCTCCTCGCCGAGCAGAATATTTATGCCTACAAAGTTGAAGGAAAGAGGTATGATATTGGAAGCAAGATAGATTGGCTTAAAGCAAACATCGAGATAGCCCTCGCGAGGAACGATTTGAGAGAGGACTTAACGGATTACTTGAAGATGTTGCATAGTTAATTAGTATAAATACATCGGATTTGTAGGCGGGGGCTTGTCCCCCGCTATAGCTTTGGGCGGGCACGGAGTCCCGCCCCTACATTGAGTTTGCTTTGGCTTCGTCTCGCAACCGCTTCGCTCCTCGCAATGACTTTGAGATTGCTTCACTTCGTTCGTAATGACTGCTCAGGATGTCATTGCGAGTCCTCCTAGGGGCGTACCCTATATTTCTTGGTAAAACTTTCACGAGTTCCCTCACTCCGCTCGGACAAGCTTTGTGTTCATAAACTCTTTTTATTGTTGGTCATTATGTAGACATATGCCTTTTTGCTCATGATCACCATTGTAACATGGAGATTGCTTCGGGAACTAACGTCCCTCGCAATGACGGAGAGTGATAATATGAGATTGTTCGCCTTCGGCTCGCAATGACGAGAAGAGAAGAACGCAATGACGAGAAGAGCGCAATGACGAGAAGAGGAGGGCTCGCAATACATAAAGAATGATTTCTGCCTACCATTTTTGGAAAAACACAAATCTTGATAGAATTAAACCATAAACTGTGAACGGGGAACTTTAAAGGAATAAAATGGATTTAGTCTCGGTTGTCATTGTGAATTGGAATGGG
>JBFMAG010000079.1:5359-17313 GCA_040755895.1 Actinomycetota bacterium
AATGATTTCTGCCTACCATTTTTGGAAAAACACAAATCTTGATAGAATTAAACCATAAACTGTGAACGGGGAACTTTAAAGGAATAAAATGGATTTAGTCTCGGTTGTCATTGTGAATTGGAATGGGAAAAAGTTTGTGAAGGATTGCCTGGATTCCGTGCTGGGTCAGACCTATCCCGCGCTTGAGGTAATCGTCATCGATAATGGCTCAACCGATGGGTCTCAGGAGATTATAAGGAGAAACTATCCCTCTGTGATCCTCATAGAGAACGAGGAAAATAAGGGGTTTTCAAGGGCTATCAACCAAGGTATCGCTGTCTCCAAGGGTCTCTATGTGATACCTTTGAACATAGATGTCGTACTGACCCCTACCTATATAAGCGAGATGGTCAAAGCCGCTTCTTTGGAGGAAAAAATCGGTTCGGTTTCGGGCAAGTTATTGAGGTTCAGCGATGAAGGTCGAACAAAAGTGATAGACTCGGTGGGTCACACCATGTTCGAGAATCGATTGGTTATCGATAGAGGAGATGGAGAAATCGATGAGGGTCAATACGACCAAAGGGAATATATTTTCGGCTCTTGTGCTGCGGCTTCCCTCTACAAGAGGGAAATGCTCGAAGACATTAAAGTAGACCTACCTGCCCGCCAGAGCCTGGGCATGGCAGGTGGGTCTGCCCGCAGGCACGGTGGGGGGTACTTTGATGAAGCCTTCTTTGCTTTTTTGGAGGATGTTGACCTCAATTGGCGGGCACAACTGCTTGGCTGGAAATGCATTTATACACCATCTGCTGTGGCTTATCATTATCGTGGGGGAATTGCCGTCAGGAGAACCAAATTGGTGGAAATCCACAATTACAAAAATAGATATCTTATGATCCTCAAGAACGATTCCCTTGCCAGCATCTTAAAAAATCTCCATCATTTTCTAATCACAGATACCTTAAAGACGGGAGCGCTACTTTTTAGGTGTCCAGCGGCGTTATTGGGTTGGATCGATATTTTAAGGGAATTGCCCAGAACTTTTGCCAAAAGAAGAATTATCCAGAAAAACAGAAAGGTGAGTCAGGCGGAAATAGAGAAATGGTTTCAGAAATTCGATTATAAAGCTTGGATAAGAAGACACTTGTGGTGAATTATTTGTTGTGAAAGTGGAAACTTTGGATTTGAGCATTGCCGTAATCAGTTGGAATACCAAAGATTTACTTAGGGACTGTCTGACCTCGATTTTCGAGAAAGGGTGTCCTTTTGAAGTAATCGTCGTGGACAATAATTCCACCGATGGCAGTGTGGAGATGGTTAAAAAGGAATTCCCCGAAGTCCGGTTGATCCAGAATCCCATCAATATTGGGTACGCCAAAGCATGCAATCAAGCCATTGAGGTGAGTCGAGGAAAATATATATTCCTGCTTAATGGCGATACCCGGGTTTTCCCCAAAGCGTTGGATAAATTGGTGGAATTTATGGAAAACCACGAGGATGTGGGGGTGGTGGGACCCTTGCTCTTAAACCCCAATGGTTCGATCCAGTACTCTTGCAGGAATTTTCCCTCCTTTGGAGAAGCTATGGTGCATGCCTTTTTTGGCGTTATTTTTCCATCCAATCCCATCTCCAGAAAATACAAGATGGCTGATTGGGATCATAAATCCGAGCGAGCTGTGGATTGGGTTTCGGGAGCGGCTATATGTCTTCACAGAAAAGCCTTAGAGGATGTGGGATTTTTTGATGAAGGTTACTTCATGTACGTTGAAGATTTAGATCTATGCTATAGAATGTGGGAAAAGGGTTGGAAGGTTTATTTCACACCGGATGCTAAGGTGGTTCATTATATTGCCGAGAGTAGCAAGAGGCAGAGCATACCAATGACAATCGAGTTTCAAAAGAGCATGTATCGGTTCTACTCAAAGCGGTATGGGGATAGCTGGAAGAGATATCTCAAACCTCTGGTTGCTTTGGGTCTATGCTTGAGAGGATGCCTCCTTGTTTGCATCAATTTTTTGAGACGACGCAAGTAGGGCGGGGTTAGCTGGACCGTGGTGTCGTGAGGTATGGTTGATCTGCGGCGGATGAACCGCCGCGCTACATATTTTGTTGTAGGGGCGGGACTCCGTGCTCGCCCAATAGAGTCGGGGTTGCTGAGCCAGGCGGTGGCAGAGGGGCCTGCCCGTCAAAGCGTAAGCATCAGCAGGCGGTCCCCGACCAAAGCGAATCAGAAATTGGAGGGGATTATAAATGAAAGCTGTAATTTTGGTCGGGGGGCAGGGAACACGCCTAAGACCACTTACCTGCACAACCCCTAAGCCCATGCTCCCCTTGGTTAATATCCCACTCTTAGAGCACGTTATAAGATTACTCAAGCAATACGACATTACCGATATCATCTTGAGCACGAGTTATCGTCCTGAATGTTTTGAATCTTATTTCGGTGATGGTAGCCACCTGAAGGTGAAGCTTACTTACGTTACCGAGGAGAAGCCCTTAGGAACTTGTGGTGCAGTCAAGAATGTGGAGAAATTTTTGGAAGGAACCTTCATCGTTTTCAATGGCGATATCATTTCAAATCTTAATCTTGCTCAACTCATGGAATATCATCATGCGAGGAAAGCGGTGGCTACGTTGGCTTTAACTCCTGTGGAGGATCCGACGGCATATGGTTTAGTGCCTTTGGATACTTCGGGTCGTGTTCTGGATTTCGTGGAGAAGCCAAGCTGGGATGAGGTAACCACGGATCTGATCAATGCCGGAACCTACGTGCTTGAACCGGAAATTTTGAGGTATGCACCGGAGGGTGAGAGTTATTCCTTCGAGCGCGATTTCTTCCCCACCCTGCTGGAGAAGGGCGAGAGAGTTTTTGGATTTCCATCCGGTGCCTATTGGCTGGATATCGGGACTCCTGAAAAGTATCTCCAAGCCCATCATGATATCCTGGACGGTAAACTCGACTTCGAATTCGCTGGGAAGGAGATTAAGCCCCGGGTCTGGATCGGCGAGGGAACGGAAATAGGTCTGGAAGCCACCATATTTGGTCCCACGGTGATTGGAAAGAACTGCCGCATTCACTCCAATGCTACAATCTTTAGCAATACCACGATAGGGAATAATTGCGTGATTCAAACGGGGGCTATGCTTGAGAAATGCGTAATCTTTGATGGTTGCCACATCGATGAGGCTTGCGTTGTTAGGAATAGCCTTCTAGGTAGAGGGCTTCGCCTGGGCAAGAAGGTTCACGTGGCGGAGACCGCCGTTTTAGGGGACAATATGGTTATCGAGGATGAGAACCATCTCAAACGTGGGGTGCGAATCTGGCCCGATACGAAGATTGAAAGGGCTAAAATCAGATTCTAAGGTCAGACCTGACACCTTTATTTACCAGGCATAATAAATCCTTAAATCCAATTTTTACATTCATTTAAATAGTAGAAATTTAAAATAGTAGAAACAGGTCTTAGACCCGTTATTCGGATTGAATTTTGGTTCTTCTCCAAAATAGTGGAATCTGTTGTAGTAGAGATTGATGGTGGACAACATGCCGTTGAGAAGGGAAAAGACAGAGAAAGGGACAGATGGTTACCCTACCCCTCCCACCAAGGGAGAGGGAGACAAAAAAAGATTTCTTCCATCAAGAGAGGGAAACAAAAAGATATGCTCCCACCAAGGGAGGGAAAAAGAGTATTCACTAAAGTGGATAAGAACCTGAAATTTTAAATTGGGGAGGTTGAAAGGTGAAGGTACTCATCACAGGTATAACGGGTTTTGCGGGAAGTCATCTTGCCGAATACTGTCTGGGAAAGGGGGCTGAAGTTTTCGGGACCATTAGGTGGAGAAGCCGAACAGAGAACATCGACCACATTAGGAACAAGATAAGCCTGATTGAGTGCGATCTTCGGGACGCTACTTCCGTCGTTAAAGCTTTAGATGAAAGCAGACCCGATTACATTTTCCACCTCTCAGCCCAAAGTTTCGTGCCCACTTCCTGGCATGCACCCGCTGAGACGCTGGTGACCAATATAATCGGTCAAGTGAATCTCTTCGAAGCTATACGCGAATTGAAGCTCAACCCTCGAATTCAGCTCGCGTGCTCATCTGAGGAGTATGGTCTCGTCTATGAAAATGAGATTCCCATAAAGGAGACCAATCCCTTGAGACCCTTAAGTCCCTACGCGGTGAGCAAGGTAGCCCAGGATTTATTGGGATACCAATATCATCAGAGCTATGACATGCACATCGTGCGGACCCGCGCTTTCAATCACGAGGGACCAAGGCGTGGAGAAGTCTTCGTTACATCGAATTTCGCCAAACAGATTGCGGAGATTGAAAAAGATCTAAAAGAGCCCGTAATTGAAGTGGGAAATCTAGAGGCGAAACGCGATTTCTCGGATGTCCGAGATGTGGTAAGAGCTTATTGGCTGGCGCTGGAGAAATGTGAGCCTGGAGAGGTGTATAATATCGCATCGGGGAAGGCGATTAAGATTGCACATATGCTCAACATGCTGCTCAAATTGAGCGATGTGGATGTGGAGATAAGGCAAGACCCCGCTCGCATGCGTCCCTCGGATGTTCCCATCTTGGCAGGAGATGCCACTAAGTTCAAGAAAGCTACGGGCTGGGAACCGGAAATTCCTTTCGAAAAGACCCTGGAAGATCTGCTGAACTACTGGCGCAAAAGAGTTTAAACTTTTTGACCATGGTGAGACTATAAAATAAGATAAGCGAAAGGACTTTTATGAAGAACTTTGGGTTGATCTAAGAAGGCGAAGGGAATGAAGTGCGCACTTTGTGGTGGACAACTTGAAAAAAAACCGTGGAAGAAGAAATACTATGGGGGAAAATAGAGTTGTGGTCAAAGTTCCAGCAGAGGTGTGCAAAAATTGTCCCGAGCGATATTATGCTGCTAAACCTTCCAAATTTACTCGCCATCGACAACATTAAAGATGATTAGATTTGGCACTGATGGTTGGAGAGGAATCATAGCGGATGATTTCACCTTCGAGAACGTGAGATGGACCACTCAAGCCATATGCGACTACATTAAAATCAGCTTTCAGCCTTCAGCCATCAGCCCTCGTCCCAAATTGATAGTTGGTTATGATACCAGGTTTCTTTCGGATAAGTTTGCCTTGGAAGCCGCTCTTGTTGCCGCGGCAAATGACATCGATGTTTTGCTCACTGTGAGTTTTGCTCCCGCTCCCGTAGTCTCATTTGCCATTGTAGACAAACGGGCGGATGGAGCCATTCTCATCACAGCGAGCCATAATCCTCCTCAGTACAATGGTTTGAAGTTTAAAGCTCCCTATGGTGGTTCCGCCACTCCGGAGATCACTGAGAAAATAGAGCGGTGTTATCAAGAGAATTTAGCTCAGGGCAAGAAACCGCTCAAGGTTTCTTTGGAAGAAGCAACCAGGGGAGATCACTTGCACTTTTTCGATCCCAAGGAAGCATACCTCTCCAACATCCTCACCCTCCTAGATAAAAATCTATTCTCCCAACTCCCAACTCCCAACTCCCAACTCAAAGTGATTGTCGATCCCATGTACGGAGCGGGGCAGGGATATTTAAGTGAAGCTCTTTCCAGGCTTGGCTGTGAGGTGGTGGAAATCCACAAAAGGGTAAATCCCACCTTTGGGGGGATAAATCCCGAACCCATTTCGGAGAATCTTGAGGATCTTCGTCGCGAGGTCGAAAGGAGAGGCTTCGATGTAGGTCTGGCGATGGATGGAGACGCCGATCGAACGGGAGCCATTGATCCCTCAGGAGCATTCATCGACTCTCACCAGATATTTGCACTTCTTCTGGAACATCTGGTTAACCAGCGCAAATGGCGCGGCGAGGTGGTCAAGACCGTTTCCACCACCCAAATGATTGATATCTTATCCCAAAGGTATAATCTGCCCCTACACGTAACTCCCATTGGATTCAAATACATATGCGAGCATATTTTGACCCGCGATGTTTTAATCGGAGGTGAAGAAAGCGGGGGTATTGGGATAAAGAATCACATCCCGGAGAGAGATGGAATCTTAATTGGGTTGCTCCTGGTGGAAATCATGATTACTCATGGGAAGACCCTAAAAGAATTGGTGGATGATTTAATGAAGAGAATAGGTTATTTTTATTATGACCGGGTGGACCTGCCTGTCGGCAGACATGGTGTGGAGACGACACCAACTGTAAAGGAAAGTCTCCTTGGCTTTTTAAAGACTTTCAATCCCAGCGAATTGGCTGGAGTTAAGGTGGTTACCATCGATAATATGGATGGGTACAAGTTTCTCCTCGCCGATAAGAGTTGGCTCATGATCAGACCATCCGGAACGGAGGCGGTCGTTCGCATCTACGCCGAAGCCAGCAGTCCCCAAAGAGTTTCTACCCTCCTTAAAGTGGGACAAGAGATTCTGGACGAGGCTCGCTGTAGATCGTAGCGTCGGGGTTTATCCCCGACAAAACAATAGCGGCGGATGAACCGCCGCTCTACTGAAGGGCGAACACAGAGGTTTGCTCCTACAAAAACTACAGAACCATCAAGGGTAGGGTCGACCCCCGTGTCGACCAAAACAGGAAAGCAATTTCTAATGGAGAGGTGGAGATATTCGGTGAATGGGATGTTCATCGATCTAGACGAGGTTGAAAAGGTAAAGGCAGTAGATGCAGAAGGAATGCTCTTAGGTTTAGAGCATTTCCCGGACCAGTGCGAAGAAGCGGTCAGGTTGGCGGAGGAAACACCCCTCGATTTTAGGGTGCCATCCATAAATTCCATCCTGATTATGGGGATGGGTGGCTCTGGCATAAGTGGAGATATCATCAAAACTATCTTAAGCGATGAGGTCAAAGTTCCGATTTGGGTGAGCAAGGGTTACTCCATTCCCAATTTTGTTGATCAAGGGACATTGTGCTTCGCGGTGAGTTATTCCGGCGATACCGAGGAGACTTTAAGCTGCTTCGATAAAGCTGTTCGGTTGGGCTGTCCCATAATATCCATCGCATCCGGCGGCATGCTGGAGAGTGTAGCTCAAAGGCATGGTATGCCCGTAATCAAAATTCCCGGTGGCATCCAGCCTCGGTCGGCTCTCGGCTATCTCACGTTGCCCATCTTAATAGCCCTGCAGAAGTTTGATATCATAGCGAACAAGGCGGAGGATATTAAGGAGACCATCAAGCTCCTCAAGTCGAAGGCGAAAAAGTTATCCTTAAGTCGATCTTCTGAACAAAATGGAGCTAAGGGCTTAGCCATAAAGCTCTTTGGTAGGATTCCCGTGGTTTATGGTTCCGATGGTCCCACCGCCGTCGCCGCCCTTCGCTGGAAGTGCCAGTTCAATGAGAATGCCAAGATACCGGCCTTTTGGCACGTCTTCCCCGAACTCAACCACAATGAAACTGTGGGATGGGAACTCTTACAGGAGATCACAGAGAATTTCCACCTTATTCTACTTAGGGATGAGGGTGAGCCGGAGAGGATTAAGAGAAGGATTGAGATCACGAGATCGCTCATAGAAGATCACTTCGGCGATGTTGTTGAAGTGTGGACGGAGGGTAAATCCAAACTGGCCAGAACCTTCTCCATTATATACTTCGGGGATTTTGTCGGTGTTTATCTCGCAGTTTTAAATGGGGTGGATCCCACCCCGGTTCACAGGATAACTTTGCTTAAGCGGAAACTAGCTGAATCTTCATGAGTGCACTTAGCCTATTATGGTTTAATCTTTTATATACATAGTCATAATTTTCAGTATATGTGGGTCATAAATCCCCGAACATGACCCAACTATAATCTTTTATGTAGTAAAAGCGGGGCACAGCAACCGGGCACTGGGAGGGAAATTCATGAATCCCGTAGAGCAGTTTAAAAACCAGATCAGAGAAGCAACGAACTTTGTTCGAGAGAGGATGATAATAAAACCCAAGGTCGGCATAGTTTTGGGCTCAGGACTCGGTGGATTGGTTGATGAAATTGCGGATAAAAAAGTTATTCCTTATCGAGATATCCCTCATTTTCCCATCCCAATGACCCCAGGTCACTTAGGGAATTTAGTCTCGGGTAAATTTGAGGGGAAAGGAGTCATCGTCATGCAGGGACGTCCTCATTATTACGAAGGATACACCATGAAAGGAATAACTCTTCCCATCAGGGTGTTTAAAGGATTAGGTGTCGAGATACTCATCCTCAGTAATGCGGCTGGAGGACTTAACCCTGATTTCAATGTCAGGGATTTTATGGTCATCACGGATCACATCAACCTGATGGGAACCAATCCCCTCATCGGGCTAAATGACCCAGAACTCGGACCTCGTTTCCCTGATATGTCCCAGGTTTATGATGAGAGACTTATTGAAATCGCTCAGAAAGTTGCTCGGGAGGAGGGAATCAAGTTATACAAGGGTGTCTATGTTGGGATTTCGGGGCCGAGCTACGAAACTCCCGCGGAAATTAAATTTCTGGCTCAGATAGGAGCGGATGCCGTGGGGATGTCGACGGTGCCCGAAGCAATAGTAGCTAACCATGCGGGTTTAAGGGTTTTGGGAATTTCCTGCATCACCGATGTGGTGTCGGGTAAAAAGAAGGTGACTCACGAAGAGGTTCTGGTTCAGGCTGAGAAAGCCGAGGTAAACTTAAGAAAACTCATTAAAGGCATTGTCCAGAAAGTCGTTGAAGGTTGAAGGTTACAGGTTCAAGGTTAAAGGATTATTTTGGTTCAGGATTAAACCTATAACCTACAACCTTGAACCTAGAACGTAGATAAGGGGGACTTCAAGTGAAATACGATATTAAGGACGTCAATCTTGCGCCCAAGGGCAGGCTTCGCATAGAGTGGGCGGACAACCAAATGCTAGTACTTAGGATCATAAGAGAGCGTTTTCGTAAGGAAAAGCCCCTTCAAGGTGCGAGAATTTCCGCATGCCTCCATGTAACTTCAGAGACGGCTAACTTGGTGAGAACCCTCAAGGAGGGAGGTGCGGATGTTGTCCTTTGCGCCTCGAATCCTTTAAGCACGCAGGATGAAGTCGCTGCCTCTCTGGTTAAAGATTTTAAAATCCCCGTCTTTGCCATCAGGGGTGAAGATAGCAAGACATACTACGACCATATTAACTCCGCTATAGACCATAGACCCATAATCACCATGGACGATGGAGCCGATCTCATCTCAACCCTCCATTCTCAGAGGAGGAATCAGGCTCGAGAAGTCATCGGTGGAACGGAGGAGACCACAACTGGTGTCATAAGGTTGAGGAGTATGGCCAGAGAAGGGGAGCTGCTGTTTCCCATAATCGCCGTCAACGATGCTCAGACCAAATATCTATTCGATAATAGGTATGGAACTGGACAGAGCACCATAGATGGGATTTTGCGAGCTACAAATGTTCTTTTGGCTGGAAAGACCGTGGTGATCGCAGGTTATGGCTGGTGCGGTCGGGGAATCGCTAAACGAGCTCAAGCCATGGGGGCAAAGGTGGTGATTTTGGAGGTAAAACCAATTAGAGCTCTGGAAGCAGTTATGGATGGATATCGGGTTATGACCTCTTTGGAGGCGGCTAAAATCGGAGATATTTTTATCACCTCAACTGGGGATATTCGCGTACTCACAAAGGAGCACTTTGAGGTCATGAAAGACGGAACAGTCCTGGCAAACGCCGGGCATTTCAATGTGGAAATCGATATCCCTGCTTTAGAGGTTTTATCTAAAGGAAAAAGAAAAATTCGAGATTTTGTGGATGAATATACTTTGCAGGATGGGCGGAGGCTTTATCTTCTTGCCGAAGGAAGGCTGGTGAATCTGGCTGCTGCTGAGGGACATCCGGCAAGTGTCATGGATATGAGCTTTGCGAACCAGGCTTTCTCCGTCGAGTTCCTTTTGAGGCATGGTCGGAGTTTGGAAAGAAAAGTCTACCCCGTTCCACGGGAGATAGACGAGGAAATTGCCGGGCTTAAATTATCCTCGATGGGGATTGAAATAGATAAGCTTACCTCCGAGCAAGAAAAGTATCTTAAGTCCTGGGAGATGGGCACCTAATTTTGTTGAAGGTTCGAGGTTCGAGGTTCTAGGTTGAAAGTTTAAGGTTGAGGTGGGATGAAAGAAAGACAAGAAATAGTCCAAGTTATCTCAAAAACTGAATTTACTATCCTCGAAGATTACCTTCGGCTCATTAATTTTTCTGAACGTATCTTAAGTAAACTTAGTGGATTGATCAATTCTCTTAACCCTTGAACCTCTACCTTGAACCTACAACGTAGTTAAATGGGAGGAAAAAATGCAAGGCTATAAAGAAGAGATAATACAAGCTGCAAAAGAGGTCTATGAAAAAGGTTTGGTGATTGGGCGGGTAGGGAATATAAGCTGCCGCGTGGATGAGAGAAAGATTTTAATCAGCTCTACCGGTGCCTGCCTGGGCAAACTATCCGAGAGGGATTTAGTGGTTTTAGATTCCGAGGGAGAAAAGCTGGAAGGGGAGGAGGAACCCTCCACTGAAAAGTGGGTGCACATAGAGATATACAAAGCGCGTCCGGATGTTAATGCCATAGTACATACCCATTCTCCTTATGCCTCAGCCCTTGCCTATTTGAAGAAGAGTTTACGGCCTGTGAATCCCGAAAGTGAGTATATTTTGGGGAAGGTACCGGTTGTTCCTCCCTTCGTCTACGGCACGAGGGAGCTTGCTGAAGCTGTGAGAGACCATTTGAGGGTGGGTAAAGCTGCCCTGCTGGAGATGCATGGTGTCGTGGCTGTGGGTGAGGATTTGAATGAAGCGGTGAACATAGCCGAATTGGTTGAAGAGGTGGCAAAGATAAATTATCTAATCGAAATGCTAGAGAGATAGAGAGTTTGCTGGTTTGCTAATACTATATGGTGACGACATAAATACTGGCAAATTCCAAATACAATTTCTAAACTCTAAACAAATTCAAATGACCGAAGTTAAAAATTCAAAGCAATAAAATCCTCGGTTTGCGTCGTCCTGAGATAGCCCTGAAGGTTTATGTGTAGCCAAAAGGCTACGAGGTTTTTATTAGGGTGAGCGGTGGGCGAAATTGATAAAAGCTATTGAGTGGGTTGATGGAAAGGTAAGGATACTTGATCAAACGAAGCTTCCCCTTAAGGAAGATTATTTGGAATTCACAAATCCTCATCAAGTCGCTGAAGCCATCAAATCCATGAAGATTAGGGGAGCTCCTGCCCTTGGGGTGGCTGCTGCCTTTGGCATCGCTCTTGGGGCTAGAAATTCCACGGCGAAAACCAGCGATCAGTTCATTGATGAGATAGAAAGAGTTTGCGAAGAAATGTCTAAGACTAGACCAACGGCCGCCAATCTCTTTTGGGCCATCCAGAGGATGAAGAGATTGGTTCATAAGAACAAGAATCTTTGCGTCCAGGATCTGAAAAAGGTCCTATATAAGGAAGCAATGGAAATTGCGAGGGAGGATGAAGAGGCAAATCGCCGGTTAGGAGCTCTTGGTGCAGCTCTTATAGAAGATGGGGACAATGTACTCACCCATTGTAATACAGGAGCTCTAGCCACGGGAGGATATGGCACCGCCTTGGGGGTTATTCGAACCGCTTGGGATCAGGGCAAAAAAATTCACGTATATGTGGATGAGACCCGCCCCCTTCTCCAGGGTTCTCGACTGACATGTTGGGAGTTAATGAAGGGAAAAATACCCACCACTTTGATCACCGATAATATGGCGGGTTTCCTCATGAGCATGGGAGAGATTAGCAAGGTAATTGTGGGTGCCGACAGGATTGCCGCTAATGGAGATGTAGCGAACAAAATTGGGACATATACCTTGGCGGTTCTGGCGAAGGAGAATAATATTCCCTTCTATATAGCCGCTCCCACGTCCACCATCGATTTTAATATCCTTTCTTGGAAGCAAATTCCCATTGAGAGGCGAAATCCCAGAGAAGTGACTCATATCTTTGGTCAGCAAATAGCCCCAAGTGGGGTATCCGTAGCCAATCCCGCCTTTG
>JBFMAG010000080.1 GCA_040755895.1 Actinomycetota bacterium
AAGATCACCGTGGATAGAAAGGCCATTGGGCACAGAAAAGAACAACCTTGAGTTATTGCAGGAAAAAGCCATTTTTGCTAATCTTTTTCCTGCGTGTTGATGAAGCAACGAAGACGATAACATTGGAAATCGACATCGATACTTCAATTAGCCAGGTAATGGAGTAACTTGTATTATTAACGAGATGGGTTAACACCATGGTCGGGGTGAAGTGCTCGTGAGCCCACGTGGTCGGCTGTTTTTAGCTTCACCAAGTCATACTCCCGCCGCCGCTCGGGTCTCGCCTCGCTACAAAACTGTGAATGCTTAAGAAGTTTTCATGGGCGAGGCTCCGACACTTTCTTAAGCACTTACCCCTCCCTCGAATGTCTAGAATTGTAAATCTGACTCATTAATAATCCACCTTACATGTTAAATTTTGCATGACTCATATCTGAAATGGGAGAAGTGAATGGCAAGCAAACAGAAGTACCTTTTAAGTATGGGTTTTGCCCTAATATTGGTTGCCGTTTGCATCTATTTTATCGTTAAATATCCTCCCAAGCTGGGGCTGGATTTGAAGGGCGGGATGCACATCATTCTCTCCGCGAAGGAGAAGCCGGGTGCACCTGTGACTGAACAATCCATGGAACAGGCTTTGTTTGTCATTCGACAGCGTGTGGATAAGCTCGGTGTAACTGAACCGCAAATCGAACGTCAGGGCAGGAACAGCATCCTGGTACAGCTCCCGGGGATAAGGAATCCACAAAAAGCTTTGGAGATAATCGGTAAAACAGCTCTACTGGAGTTCATCGAGGTAAAGAGCATAGATAAAGAGGGCAAGGTGATTCTGGGCAAGGTATTGATGACCGGGAAAGCTCTGAAGAATGCCCGCCCGAGCTTCGGAGAGATGAGTAAACCCATCGTTGAGATGGAATTCACCAAGAAAGGAACGAAAAAATTTGCCGACATTACCACGCGATATGTGAGGCAGCGTCTGGCCATCGTCTTGGACAAAGAGGTGATGTCAGCACCCGTGATACAGGAGCCCATTACCGGGGGTCGAGCCATAATCACTGGCCTGGATTCCATCGATGAGGCGAAAAGGATCGCCTTGGTGTTGCAGACGGGAGCATTGCCTGTGGAACTGGACATATCAGAGAGCAAAACCGTCGGTCCCACGCTGGGTTGGGACTCTCTAATGGCTGGCTTGAGAGCTGGCATTCTGGGATTGATTTTGGTTGCCCTATTCATGGTGATTTACTACAGGTTATTCGGGGTCATTACCTGGTTAGCCTTGGGCGTTTTCGCCACGTTTTTATTTGGTCTTTTAGTGGCGGTGAATGCCGTCCTTACCTCCTTCGGACTCGCTGGGATAAATCTCTCCCTCCCGAGTATAGCCGGTATAGTTCTAATGATTGGGGTCGCCGCCGATTCGAGTATCATCGTCTTTGAGAGGATAAAAGAAGAAGTGCGGGGCGGAAAGACCATCCGCACTGCCCTGGATACCGGATTTAGCCATGGTTTTAAGACCTTTTTGGATGCCGACCTTGTTACCTTTACCACCGCAGCCATTCTTTTTTATTTTGGCATAGGTCCCGTTCGCGGTTTCGCCTTAACCTTGATGCTGGGGATCGTGTGTGACCTTTTTACCTCTTTCTTTTTCACAAGGGCGATGCTGGGTCTTATGAGTTTTACCAAGTTGTGGAGAAATCCTAAGCTCTTGGGTTTGGAAAGGAAGGGTTAATGCCATGCGTTTTGATTTCATAGGGAGAAAGAAAATCTGGTTCGCTCTATCCGGTGTCATTATCCTCATTGGTTTCCTGGCCCTCATTTTTCGAGGGTTGAATTTTGGGATTGAGTTTAAGGGAGGAACTCTTTTCGATATCAAATTTGCAAAACCCGTTGGGGTATACCAGGTGCGTAAGGAACTTAGAGCTTCTAACCTTGGGGGAAGTACCATTCAACCCACGGGTAAAAATGAGGTGCTCATCCGGTGCCGATCTCTCTCTTCAAGGCAACAACAAAAGGTGATAAAGGCTTTGGATGAAAAATTTGGCATCAAGGATCGATCAATTCAAAATGTAGGACCCGGATGGGGTGGACACATCACTAGAGCTGCTCTTATTGCTCTTGTTCTGTGCTTATGCGGTCTATTGCTGTACATAGGCTTGCGTTTTGAATTTAAAATGGCGGTTACAGCGATTACTGCTCTCTTCCATGATATTTTGATTACCATGGGTATCTATGCTCTCGTGGGGAGGGTGATAACGCCAAATACGGTAGCTGCCCTTTTGACCATCCTCGGTTACTCGCTCTATGATACAATCGTCGTCTATCATAAGATAGTGGAGAACACCCCAAAAATGAGCAAGCAAACATACGCCGGTATGGTCAACGATTCCATAAATCAAGTCCTGGCAAGATCCATAAATACCTCACTCACCACACTCTTTCCCATAATTTGTCTTCTTTTAATAGGAGGTGAGACCCTAAAGGATTTTGCTTTTGTCTTATTCATCGGTCTTACCTCAGCGGCTTATTCTTCTATCTTCACCGCCAGTCCCCTTCTCACTCTTTGGAAGGAAACCGAACCTCGATATAGGAGTCTCAAAGCGAAGTATGGAAGGTAGTTATTGTGATTTAAGTCACTTGTTGTATACTATGGTTAGATTGGATAGGGCTCAGCATGAATCGGAAAGGAGGAGGGATGAGGGACCTCGTTGAAAAAGGCATATTAACTTTTTTAGGTGCATGGCTTCTCTTTCACGAGAAGGCTCACGAAATTATAGTGGATTTAATCGAGAAGGGCAAGGCTGCTCCAGAGGAGGGCAAATATTTTATCGAGGATTTATCGAAGCGGGTTGATGAGGAGAAGGAGGAGCTCAAAAAGAAGATTAGTGAGTGTGCGCATATCGCTTTAAAAGAGGCAGGTTTTGCGGCGGACGATGATGTCAAAATGTTGACTCGTCGTCTAAATGATCTTGAAAAACGGCTTAAAAGCCTGGAGAAGGGGATCGGTAAGGAACCCAGGAAATCCAAGAGGTAATTTTCCCTTCAAAATTTGTCGAAGCAGCCCCCCTTTAACACGGGTTCTTTTAATATGATTTTGAGAAGGAGTTCAACAATGGATGATTTATTGGAAAGAAGTTTCCTGGTTGCCTTGGGTTTATTGCTTCTCGTTCATGAGAGGGCCGATGAGTTCATTAAGGATCTGATCTCTAAGGGAAAGATTAGTCCCGAAGAGGGAAAGCAGTACATGGAGGATTTATCCAAACGTGTCAATGTACGGAAAGAGCAATTGGAGAAGCTAGTTATCGATAGTCTCAGATCGGCTTTGAAGAAGGCGGGTATGGCAACCGAGTCCGACTTTGAAAAACTCGACTTCAATTTGCGAGAACTCGAGAATCGAATCGTTGTCTTGGAAAATAAGATGGAAGTGCTTGAGGCTGGGGGAGAAAAAGAGTTCAGATAATTTCAAAAGTTTTTCAGAGAGCGAGAGCGAATTGGGTGAAAAGCTGGATAAGAAGGCAGCGTAATATTAAACGTCTTTGCGGTATCGCTCAAATTGTCGTAAAACACGGTTTGGGCTTCTATTTGGAGAGGTATGGTCTCAAAAAATTCCTACCCAGGGAAAAGCGAAGATTAAAATTCGAGCCTCCACCCCGCGAGGTATTTGCCAAAAGGCTGCGGATGTGTCTCGAAGAACTTGGTCCAACCTTTGTCAAAGTCGGGCAGCTCCTCAGCGTAAGACCGGATCTCGTTCCCCCGGAAGTAATCTTCGAATTGGAAAAGCTCCAGGACACCGTACCCCCTTTTGATTTCGATATTGTTCGTGAGCAGATTTTCCACGAGTTCGGCAAGGGGTTGGAGGAGCTTTATTCCCACTTCGATCCCGTTCCAATGGCTGCGGCTTCCATCGCGCAGGTTCACCAGGCCAGACTTCCCGATGGTCGGAAAGTCGTGGTTAAGATACAGCGACCGGAGGCTGAGAAAAGAATCGAGGCCGATATCGATCTGCTTTATTACGTGGCCAGGTGGGTTTCCCGACACGTGAAATCCTTGGAATTTTTGGATTTAGTGGGGTTGGTAGATGAATTGGCCGCCTCTCTACGTCGAGAGATCGACTTTCGAGTGGAAGGTCGCCATGTTGATAGATTCAGATTCAATTTTCGGGACGACCCACTCTTAAAGATCCCCCTGGTCATCTGGCCCTGTTCGAGTAAACGCGTTCTGACCATGGAATATATAGAGGGAACGAAGATCAGTGACCTTGCGACACCGGAGTCTCTGGGAATTGATACCTATGAACTGGCAATACATGGTGCAAAAGCAATTATGAAACAGGTGTTGGTGGACGGCTTCTTCCACGGGGATCTTCATCCCGCGAATATTCTCATCACACCCGATGGGAAGATAGCCTACCTGGATTTCGGCATCGTTGGTCAGATAAAGGAGCAGGATAAGGAGACCATCACGCGAATGCTCATCGCCATTATTAATAAGGACGTTGACGAGGTCGTTGCCCAATGCCAGAAACTCGGCGTGCAGATTTCCTCTGATAGGATAAACACCATGAAGCCTAAATTTCGGGACATCCTGGATAGATACTATGGTCGAAAACTTGGCGAATTAAAAATCGATATCATCGGAAGGGAATTCCTGGAATTAATTTACGAGAATAGGATCAGGATTCCAAAGGATTATGCCCTTCTGGCCAAAGCTCTCATCACCGTAGAAGGTGTTTGCAAACAGCTATATCCGCAGATAAACATCCTCGAAGTGGCAAAACCCTACGCCATGGAGTTGTTCAAATCATATTATCCCCCTGAAAGGATTCTTCAGGATATATGGGAGGAGATCAAGCTCTATGCCCTAATTTTCCGTGATTATCCGAAACAGTTGCATGACATCTTGAAGCAAACGAGCGAAGGTAGATTGGAGGTCATTTCCAGGGACCCCGCGTCAGAGGATATCTCTCGCAAAATGGACATCTTTGCCAGAAACGTTATAATCAGCATTTTCGCTGCGGCTATCTTCATTTGCTCATCCTTAGCTTACATTTTGTCATCTAAGAGTGGTAGTTTCCCCTCTCCCATGGCCGTCATTGGTTTTGTCATCGCTGCCCTGATGGCCCTCTGGCTTCTTTACGCCACCCTAAGACATCGTTCGAGGTAGAAATCGCAAACAATTTCCCCTCTCTATTATCGGTATCGAGAATCTGATAAAATTAAAAGAGCCAAGGCTAAATGCCGAATTTAGCAATGGAGACATTAGGGTGATTTAAGTGCGCCGTGTGGAGAAA
>JBFMAG010000081.1 GCA_040755895.1 Actinomycetota bacterium
GCAACGGTTGGAAACGTTAAAATAATTAAAGCTGCAATTATTCCCATTAAAATAAATTTCTTCGCCATCTGTATCATCCTCACTTAAACTCTCGGCAAAATTTTTATTAAAATCATCTTAGACCAAAAGCTTAAATTGGTGGCAAATAAGACTCACTTTAAGCTCTCTAATATTTGAAACATAAAAACCGACTCTTTGAGAAACCCATATGAGTCGGGTGACCACTAGTAGTTTTCACTTCGTTATAATTCAATAAATTCCTCTTAAGTGTCGACTTTTCTTAGCTTTTTCGCTTAAGTGGTGGGACTGGCGCGATTCGAACGCGCGACCTGCTGCTTAGGAGGCAGCCGCTCTATCCAACTGAGCTACAGCCCCACAATCTTATATCTTGCCCTTTGATTATAAGAAGCCCACAGACAAGGGTCAAGTTTGACATCCTCGATAAGATGTAATATTATTTTTTTCAAATCCATTGCTCAAAGGCTGGGAAGGGAAGAGTACGTAAGACTAGCTAGGTACAGAGAGTCGGAGTTAGGTGAGAGTCTGATACTAGTATCTTGCGGAAAGCCGTCCCGGAGCCGCCAAGCCGAACGGAAAGTAGGTTTGGACGCGAGCCGCGTTAAAGGCGGAGGTATCATGGAGTACTTCCAGAGGTCAGAATCGCAAGGTTTTGGCGAAGAGTGGTGGTACCACGAGATTAACCTCTCGTCCGCTAGGATGAGAGGTTTTTGTTTACTATGATTGAATTCTTTAATGATGGGTGAAATCCATGACCGAATTCAAGTTCGATAAATGGGTGGAATTATATGCCCATAGAACTGCTTCCATGAAATCTTCTGAGATTAGAGATTTACTGAGCGTCACGGCGAGACCGGATATTATCTCCCTCGCTGGTGGTCTGCCATACACGAGGCTCTTTCGCTTTGAGAAGGTAGTTGAGGCCACGGAACATGCCATGCAGCGGGAGGGAAGTGCCGCCCTTCAATATGGTCCATCTGAGGGGCATAAAGGGTTAAAGAAGCACATAATAAAGCTCATGGAGGAAGAGGGCATAACGGTTGATTTCGATGATATTTTGGTCACCGACGGGGCACAGCAAGCTTTGGATTTATTGAGCAAAATCTTCATCAATCCCGGCGATAGGATCATCGTGGAGGCACCGAGCTACGTGGGGGCACTCAATGCCTTCGCCAGTTATGAAGCCAATATTATCTCCATCCCACTGGATAAGGATGGTTTACAGGTCGACCTTTTGCAGGAGACCCTCGAAGAGTTTAGAAAGAAGGGCGAGGTCCTCAAATTCATTTATTTGATCCCCAATTTTCACAACCCCGCCGGAGTCACTCTTTCCCTGAAGAGACGCAAACGCCTCTTAAGTTTGGCAAGGGATCATGGCTTAATCGTCGTGGAGGATAACGCCTACGGACGGCTGAGATTTGAGGGAGAGGACATAAAGAACTTGAAAGCCATGGACGATTCGGTAATTTACGTGGGGACTTTCTCAAAGATATTTTCTCCAGGTTTGAGACTGGGATGGGTTGTGGCGCCAAAACCGATTCTTGAAAAGCTTATATTTGCGAAACAGGCTGCCGACTTGTGCTCAAGCTCCTTCGCCCAAAGAGTTGTGGAGGAATACTTTACCCACAATCTGTGGAGGAGGCATATAGGGAAGTTAGTTGAAATTTATCGGAGCAGGAGGGATGCCATGCTCCAGGCTTTGGAGGAGTTCTTCCCCGACGAGGTGAGATGGACAAAGCCGCATGGAGGCTTCTTCGTTTGGGTGGCTTTACCGGAGTATGTCGATACCACTGAGATGTTGGCGGAGGCAATTTCAGAAAAGGTCGCCTATGTTCCGGGTCGGGGATTCTTTGCCGATGCGAGCGGTAAGAATTACATGCGTTTGGCCTTTTGTTACCCGGAAGAAGAGGTCATTTACGAGGGAATAAAGAGACTTTCCAAGGTCGTTAAAAGGTACATCATACTGTATAAATCGGTGGCCAAGAAATTACACCTTTAGGAGCGTTTTCCATGAAGAGGGTCAGGATCAAACAGGTCGATACCTTCACCTCTGTGCCCTTTGCTGGCAATCCCATAGCGGTGGTAACAGAGGGAGACGAGTTGACCGAGGATGAAATGGTAAAAATTGCTCGAGAAATGGATCTTCAAACGGCATTCATTTTAAAACCCACCGAAAGGAAAGCTGATTTTAAAGTTCGCTTTTATACCCCAAGGACTGAAGTGAATCTCTTAAGTCACGCCAGTATCGCCGCCGTCCATACCCTGGTGGAGGAAGCGAGGTTCTTCCCGAAGGGACCCGTTATGAACATCGCTCAGCAAACGAAGGCAGGGATCCTCCCCGTTGAAATTCATTGTCGTGGAGCAGAGATAAGAAAGATCATGATAACTCAGGTAAAACCAGTTTTTGCTCCCTTCAAAGGCTCCCTGCAAAGGTTGGCCGATGTCCTTGGAATCAATACGTCAGAGATAACCGGAGCCGGTTTCCCGGTAGAAATCGTTTCCACCAGTTTGCCGAAGCTCATGGTGCCACTCAAGCATCTATCCGCCCTTCAGGAAATGAAACCCGATTTTAACTCCCTCGCTCAACTCGATGAGGACATCGGGGCTTGTACTCACGTGTTCACCCTTGAAACGATTTCACCCATTGCCGTGGTTCACACGAGATCGTTTGCCCCAAAGCTTGGCATCCTGGAGGAGGTCGCCAGCGGTATTGCCAATGGAGCATTGGGAGCTTATCTGGTGAAGAATAAGATCATAAGGGGAAACTCACCGCTTACTCTCATCGCTGAGCAAGGGCATGTTCTCAACCGTCCAAGCGAGATCATCATAGAATTGCACTTCACCGATACAGAGGTTCATCTGATTAAGGTGGGTGGTAAGGCGGTTACGGTCTTCGAAGGAGAAATTTTCCTATAGGGGGAGATGAAGGTGAAAGAGAAAATTGCCGTACTCATGGGAGGGCGCTCTTTAGAAAGGGAGGTATCGCTAAAAAGCGGCCGCAGGGTTTCCGACGCCCTTAAGGAAAAGGGATACAAGGTTATACAACTGGATATAGATGAAAATTTGGTTGATAACCTGCTAAGAGAAGATGTGGATTTGGTATATATCGCCCTCCATGGAAAGTACGGGGAGGATGGAACGGTCCAAGAGCTTCTGGAGATACTCGGTGTCCCTTACACGGGTCCAGGCGTTTACTCAAGTATAGTCGGTTTCGATAAGGTCCTATCAAAGGAAATTTTCCAAATCGAGGGAATCCCCACCCCCAAATTCTATGCGCTGAGCTCGGGGAGCTTTAAGGAGATGGGAGCCTCGGGTGTTCTGGGCGAGGTGATCAAAAAAATAGGTTTACCGATTGTGGTCAAACCCGCCTGCCAGGGTTCGGCTCTGGGCATAAAGTTCGCAAAGACGCCGGAAGAGTTGCCCAGTGCCTTGATTGGAGCCTTGAGTTATGATGATAAGGTACTTTTGGAGGAATATATCAGGGGAAAGGAAGTGGCGGTAAGCATCATCGGAAATACCGATCCCCAACCCTTACCTGTGGTGGAGATCGTTCCCCAAAAAGAATTCTTCGATTTTGAGTCCATGTATACAATGGGGATGACCGATTACTACGTGCCCGCAAGGATATCGAAGGAACTCACCGAAAAAGTCCAGAACACCGCGGTTAAAGTTCATCGCATCCTTAGGTGCCGCGATGTCTCACGAGTGGATATGATAATTGGCGAGGACGAGGTTCCCTACGTACTTGAGCTCAATACCAGCCCTGGAATGACCGAAACGAGCCTTCTTCCCATGGCCGCCAAAGCGGCGGGAATGGAATTTCCAGATTTGGTGGACAAGCTAGTGAGATTAGCACTCGAAAGATAAATTCAGGTGCATTATCGACAAAAATAGTCCAGTTCAGGGTGAGGTATAATTCGGTGGTCACATGAAGTACGAGGCCATCATCGCCGGAGCGAGTTTCGCAGGATTGTCGGTCGCTACCCAACTTAGGGGAAAAATTCTGTTGATCGACCGTAAGGATATAGGCAGTTTGCCCACCTCCGCCTGCGCCACATATTACGAGGTATTGCGGTCATTGGGCTGCGAGGATTCGGTGCTTCAAATACTGGGGAGGGTAAGATTTCAAACCTCCTTTGGATGTACGGAATATCAAACCGTGGAGCCCTTTTGTACCTTTGATTATCGTGAATTCTGTCTCCGATTGGCTCACAAATTCCATGGAGAATTCCTAAAAGCCAACGTCTTGGGATTTGAAGATGGGCAGTTGATTACGGACAAGGGCTCCTTTTTCTCACCCTGCATTGTGGATTGTACAGGATGGCGGGCGAGGCTCGCCTCATCCATCCAAAAGGATTTTGTGAATAAAGGGGCTCTCTTTTTTGGAGTGGAAACCGAAGTTCGCTACCGGTGCCAAGAGCTTTTTTTCTTCATGGATCCAAAGGTGATTGAGACCGGTTATGCCTGGATTTTCCCCGCTGGAGACAGGTGCCGATTTGGGTTGGGAAGCTATAATGGGAATACGAATCTGATGGGCAGTTTGAGAGAATTTGTGGCCAGTTTTGGACTGAGTATGGGGAGAGTGCATGGAGGATTTATCCCCTATAAATTGCGAAAACCCATCGTTGGTCACCTATTTTTAGTTGGCGACTCCGCTGGACAAGCTTTCCCAACAACCGGCGAGGGAATAAGACAAAGCATTTATTTTGGGCAGAGGTGTGGGCAGATCATTCAAAAGGTCATCGATGGGGAATGCGCCTTAGGGGAGGCGTTAAAGGAGTACCAACATTTCGTCTACGGACACCGGTTTGCCTTTTCCCTCCTTTTAAGAATTCAAGGTTGGCTATTGAGGATGCCCAACAAAAGGATCGATTTGGCCGCCCGCATACTCGGTCGAGGTTTTCCCATAAAGTTCATTCAGTCGTTGTACATCAATTGCATGAGGGTTAAACCCTTTCCTTGAAAGGGGAAGTGGTTTCTCCTACAATGAAGATGTTAAACAAAGGCACACTCTTGAGGGGGTGAGGAAGAATGGCTGAAAGGCGTGGCGGATTTTTGGCGGGACTGATAGGCTTTATTTTTGGAGGAATTGTTGGGGTTCTGACGGGTTTACTTTTCGCTCCCAGACCCGGAAGGGAAACCAGAGAGCAGCTGAAATCAAAGGCTGAAGAACTCATGGAGACCGGGAAGGAAGCTTATCAGGTCCAGAAAGAAAAATTGCGCGAGGTCATCGAGTCCGGCAGGGAGGTTGCCTGTCAAAAAACTGAAGGCTTGAAGGAGAAAATCGAGGAAGCGAGGGGGAAAATAAAAAGCCAGGTAGAGAGGGTTAAAGAGAAAATGGAGGCGAAGGAAAAGGCCGAGAAGAAAGAGTGATTTTTTCCTTTAAAGAGCATGAGCATAGAGGACTGTGATCGATGAGAGTAAGCGGTATTTTGAATCTCCCGGTGGTTGTTTTAGAAGAAGGCAAAGAGATAGGCAAGGTAAAGAATGTAGTTTTCGACCCAGAGACCATGTCCTTGCGTGTGATCGCTATTAGGATTAAGGGTCTTTTGGGGGGAGTTAAGTTTGTCCTGTATGAGAGGGTTGAAAGCATCGGAGAGAATGCACTGATACTTCCAAATCGTGATGTTTTGGTCTCCTCAAAGCGGGATACCGAGATCAGAAGGTTGATTGCAAAGAAGGTTGGAATTTTAAATACCCCGGTTTTAACGAGAACTGGCACAAGGTTGGGGGACGTAAGCGATGCAATAATAAACGCGGAATCCGGAGCCCTTAGGGAACTGGAGGTGACCCGGGGTTTGATTAAGGATATAACCCTGGGGAGAAGGGGCATACCGGCAACCATGCTCATCGGTGTGGGTGAGGATGCAATAATCGTCTCGGATGAGGTTCAGGAAGAGTCTTTCGGGTTAAAGGAGTCCTTTGAGTATCTCGCCAAGAGTGCTGCGAAGACAAAAAAGGGAATTGATAGAGCCATTAGAGATAGAGAAGAGACATATTGCCTGGGCAAAATCGCAGGGATGACGATCAAAGACGACCAAGACCAGGTCATTATAGCTAAGGGAGAGGTTATAGGCGAGGAGCACGTCTGCAAAGCAAAGGAAACAGGTAAACTTCACAAATTGGCTTTGAGCGTGGGCTTTTCCTTGGCTCAGGAAAAGTGGAAGGATATTCAAACCTCAAGGCAGAAAAGCAAGGAAAAAAGTTGAAAGATTAGGTGTCTGCCGACAGGCAGGCCTCGCTACAGAACTTTGTGTAGTTCCAAAGGTTTTCACAGGCGAGGCTCCGACACTTTCTTACACTTACCATGAAACGTGAAGCGATTCATGATTTCTAACAGACCGTCTTACTCATCCTCTGTGCTTTCCTCTTCAGTTTATTGTCCATAACCCTTTTGGATCCAGCCTCTTACGATTTAAATGGATTTGAGATCGAACTGAGCGTCAAACCCTCTTCAATGCTGGAACCACTGGAGCTGCGGGTTTGAGAACCTTCCGGGCTGAAGAGATATCCCCTATTCCCTATATCTGCTTCACATACAACTAAAGCCTCCAAGACTCATAGCCCTCGATTTCATGGAAATTTCCGGGGTTAAGAGGGAGTTTTCCCTGGAGCGAACCTTGATAAAAGCGCAAGGAGTTAAAGGCGAAAGGTAAGTTCCATCCCAAATCTATAATGTGATAGGCAGAGGATGCCGATAATAAAAGGGGAATAAGCTGGGTTTTGGAGGCAAAGGATGTACAACGGGTTTATAAGCGCTCTGAAAAAAGAAGAGGGCTATGTAGCCGTCTTTACCACTTTGATGATCCTCGCCGTGCTCACGGTTTTCCTCACCGGTACCATTGGTTTAACTGTGAGCGGTATACAAATCGCTCAGTTTAAAAAGAGTCAAACCAATGCCCTATATGTAGCTGAATCGGGAATCAACTATGCGTTGTGGAATCTCAATACCCCTTCGGCTCTCGGTGGACATGCGGATGATTCAACTCCTTGGCGACCCGATGGTACCGTGGAATATTGGCTTGAAAACAACAAATCCAAGTACACCATGAAGGTTGTGGATGGACCCGGAGAGAACGAGGTGACCATCACCTCCAAGGGCATGGTCAAAGTATCGCATGGATCGGGTTGGGTGACAAGAACGGTAGAGGTCATAGCGAGGAAGCAACTCCCGCAAGTCTTCAATTATGCAATCGCTTCCAACTTCAATTTAGATATGTCTGGAAACGCCAAAATCGATTCGGCTCCTCTCGATCACAAGGGGAACATACATGCCAATACGGACATTAGAATTAGTGGAAATCCCGAGATAGATGGTTTAGCCACGGCTACAGGATCGATCATCATTTCCGGTAATCCCACTTTCACTCAAGGGACCCAAACCGGAGTAAGCCCAGTGGACTTCCCCACCCTGGATGCAGTTAGCTTTTATAACCAAGCATTGGTCAATGGAGAAACCTGGGGTGATGTAAATATCAGTAGGAGCGGCACCTATGTGGTACAGGGAGTGATTCACGGAAATTTGAGGGTTAGCGGCGATGCTCAGGTTGAGATAAGAGATGTGGTTTATGTCACCGGTGACGTCCAAATTTCAGGGAATGGGAGCACGGGAGATGGTACCATCGTCGCCGAAGGCACGATTTCGCTTTCCGGAAATTCCACCTACACTCCGGGTAGCACCAATAAGCTGGCCTTCATCAGTCTGGCAAGCGGCAATGCCATAACCATTTCTGGAAATCCGGAACTCGGTGGAGTTCTCTACGCACCCAATGGTGCCTTGGCGATTTCTGGTAATCCCGAAATATTTGGAGCTGCGTCTGCTAAGTATGTCTACCTCTCAGGCAATCCAACTTTCACATACGATACAGATTTGATATCAGATCCACCAGTTTTGCCCGGTACCGACTATCGGATAGTTTCTTGGAAGGAGCTGTAAGGGGAGGAAATGTTCATGGCTGGGCTTAAGAACAAGGATGGATTTTCAATTAGCGAAGTCGTTGTGGCCGTGGCGTTAGTAATGCTCATTGCGGCCGTGGTCCTCCCCGCTTTCATTTTCAGTTCGGAGACAAGTTCTAAGGCGAAATTCAGGGTCATTGCGGCGAGTTTAGCCCGAAAGGAGGCAGAGGAGGTTAAGTCGCTTGGTGCCTCAGCTACAACGGTACCCTACCATCAACTCAGCGAAGCTCCGCAATTTGGCATTGAGAGATTGGTGACCATAGACAGCCCAGAAGTTGGGATGAATACCGTAAAAATCTACGTTTATGAACATCCCAAGGATAGTAGGGCACCTCTGGCCTCCTATACCTTCTATATCCTGCAGGATGGGGGAGTTTAATTCATGGGTGGAAGCATTTCAGGAATCCTTAAGAAGAAATCTGGCGTAAGTACCATTGCGGAACTGGTTATAGGTTCCGCGATACTGTTCCTGGTAGTATTCTCCGTCTATGCCCTATTTTACAGTGGCATCCTGACCGAGAAGTTGACCAGGACCGAGTGGGATATTCAAAGAGATTCGCAAAGAGCTTTGGATGATATGAGCAAGGAAATAAGAGGCGCTGCCCAGGTTGTCGACGCTCAAGCGGACCGGATAGCTTTCAAAAATACCAGCGATGTCACAATTCGATATTATTTATCGGGCAAAAATCTCATGCGCACCGAAGGTGCAAGTTACTCCGGAGGCGTGGTTAAACTAGAGGACGTGAGCTCCTTCCAACTGAGTTATTACGATTCGAGCAATAACCAAACCTGGGCACCCAGTTCAGCCGAGGCGGTCAAAATATCCCTCACCGTCACTCGCTCTTCCGACCCCGCCTGTAGTATTTCATTAATATCCAGGGTGAAGCTAAGGAACTAATT
>JBFMAG010000082.1 GCA_040755895.1 Actinomycetota bacterium
GAATTATTTTGTCGCCTTCTACATATATCTCCAGGGGGTCTTTGACTTCGATACCAAAGGCACGACGCAATTCCATTGGAATCACAATCCGTCCGAGCTCATCAACTTTACGAACTATACCTGTGGATTTCATATTCATGCTCCCTCTCTAGCATCCTTGACAAATGAGCAATTTCAATTATATGGTTGTGAGAAAATGGTGTCAAGGAATGGAAAGAGGAGATGAAAATGCCCAAGTTTTATGTGACCACCCCAATTTACTATGTTAATCAACCTCCTCACTTGGGTACCGCCTACCCCACTATGGCAGCTGATGTCATCGCCAGGTATCATCGGCTCTTCGGTCAAGATGTCTTCTTCCTCACGGGTACCGATGAACACGGTGCTAAGGTGGCTCAATCGGCTGAGTCTGCGGGGAAATCTCCCAAGCAGTTCTGCGATGAGATAGCGGATCAATTCAAAAAAGCCTGGAGGGTATTGAATATTAGCAATGATTATTTCATTCGCACCACGGATTCGGAGCACGAAAGGGCCGTAGAATGGGCTTTGCAGCGACTATACGATGGGAAGTACGTCTATAAAGGCGAATATGAGGGTCTTTATTGCGTTGGTTGTGAGCAATACATTCCAAAGAGCAGTTTAGTCCAAGGCAAATGCCCCCTGCATCGCAAGGAACCCGAGCTATTAATCGAGGAATGTTACTTTTTTAAACTTTCCCAATTTCAAGCTGAATTATTGACCAGGATATCCAAAGGACAATTGAAGATCGAGCCCGTACAGCGTGAGAATGAAGTTCTATCCTTCCTACGGAGTGAAAAATTGCAAGATTTAGCCATCTCTCGGAGTAAAAGCAAGGTGCGTTGGGGAATAGAGTTGCCCTTTGACCGTTCCCATACAACTTATGTTTGGGTTGATGCATTCCTTAATTATCTCACCGGTATCGGATGGCCCTGGGATAGGGAGAAATTCGAGCGGTATTGGCCAGCGGATATTCACCTCATAGGCAAGGATATCTTGAGGGTACATGCCACGATTTGGCCCAGTTTGCTACTGGCTTTGGGGATGGAATTACCGAGAAGGATTTTCGTCCATGGATTTTTCACGGTCAATGGGCAAAAAATGAGCAAATCCCTGGGAAATGTGATAGACCCGGTCTTTCTAGCCGGGAAATATGGGGTGGATGCCCTTCGCTACTTCACCCTAGGTGCTTTCCCCTTCGGACAGGATGGCGATTTTTCCCTTCAAAGGTTGGAACATAGATACAATGCGGATTTGGCCAACGATTTAGGGAATTTGGTCAGTCGGCTTTTAGCGATGGTGGAGAAGTACCGTGGCGGTATAATCCCTACTCCTGGAAAGGAAATGGAAATCGATCTGAATCTTCGACGTCTCGCTGAGCATGCATTTTTAGAAGCTGACAAATCTTTAAGAGAACTCGCTTTCAGCGAAGCCCTAGCGAGAATTTGGGAATTCATCCGGGGAATCAATAAGTACATTGATGAAGTTGCTCCGTGGTCCCTTGCAAAGGAGGAGCGGCAGAGAGAGCGCCTTGATATGGTGTTATACACCGCCTTGGAGGGATTGCGGGTAGTGGCATTATTGATTTGTTCCTTCATGCCCTCCACCTCTAAGGAATTGTGGAGTCAACTCTGTATTGAGGAAAAGCTCGAGACTCAAAGATTTCCCAGAGCCCTTGAGTGGGGTTTGCTTAAACCGGGCATCAAGGTGAAGCGAGGGGAGCCCCTTTTCCCTCGCATAAAATAAATTCCCCTTACCTCACTCCTCACCCCATAAGGGTAAAAGAAACGAACCCGCTTTCCTTCTCCTAATAGCCCAAAAAGCAGCGGAAATTAAGAAAGAAAAATTCGAGAAAATTGTCACGTGACCTGCTAAAATGCCTTGAATTCTTCAACATCCCTGCTTAAGGTGTTGCATCCTTCCAAAATTTACTATATAATGGGATGCTGCTTAAGCAGCGCCAATAAAATATAGAAGGGAATGGTCGAATGGAGGGGTTTTCTCTCCATTTTTTTGCCAAAAAACCCAATAAAATTTTCATGGGATTTTTATGCATGGTACTGGTCTTCGCAATGAGTGATTTTATAGGATTTAACAATGCAACTAGCATACATAGCAAGCAATATAGAACTAGAAGGGTCAAATGACCGAGGGGTGAGAGCTCCAGTTCCTGGACGCGTCGTGATACGCCGTCTCCGAATTCTCCTGCGGATCCAAGGGACGGGGAAAGCCTGATGGCTCTAGCATCAGATGCTGCGCAATTTATCTCAAAATCTGTGGAAAAGGGATCAACTGTGGTAAGTGCTTCAAATGCACTACCCACTTTATTTTTGGTGAGTACAACCAGTCTAAAATTCGCCTCGGAAATTTCCAGCAGGTCCTGCGGATCTGAAGGAAATTCCACCCGCCACCACCCACCATCCCGCCAACTAAACAGGCGATTCCCTCCCAAGCGCTTGTGGGCTGCTAACCCTCATTTAACCGTCTCTAGAGGTGTAAGGGGGTCACCAAGAAGCTCTCGAACCATGGTCATGATCGCCACAGCTTATGCTCCCGGTCATGGTTGTGGCACGATAACCGCCACCGGCATGAGAGCTCGATATGGTGTGGTGGCCGTCGATCCCAAGGTGATTCCCTTGGGAACATCCCTTTACATTGAGGGATATGGAGAGGCAATCGCCGCTGATACTGGTTCTGCCATCAAGGGGGACCGCATCGACTTGTGCTTTGATTCGTTGGCTCAGGCCAGAGCCTTCGGTCGCAGAAAGGTCCTAGTTCATATAAAATAATATTAAAGTATGATCTTTTGGAGGAAAATGTAGACGCATCCGAAGGATTTCCAAGCGGATCTGAAGGAGATGTCTGGGCTCGCTAGTCCCCGAAAAACCATCGATATCCTCAAGAAATACAATTTGAGGCTCTCCAGAAGTCTTGGGCAAAATTTTCTTGTGGACGAAAACATCCTCAAGAAAATCATTCATGCAGCCAACCTTGAATCCGAAGATGTAGTTTTGGAAGCGGGTCCTGGAATCGGTACCCTCACTCAAGTCCTTGCCGAACGAGCCGGTCAGGTCATTGCGGTAGAACTCGATAGAACTTTAATCCCTATCTTGAGCGAAACCCTTAAAGGCTTTGAAAATGTGAAGCTATTACGAAGGGACGCCTTAAAACTCGATTTAAACTTGCTTCCTCCAAGTTTGCAGCCCAATAAATTGGTTTCCAATTTGCCCTATAATATCGCCTCCCCTTTACTTGTGAAGTATTTACACGAATATCCCCAGATTGAACTTTTTGTCGTCATGATCCAGAAAGAATTGGCAGAACGAATCCTCGCCTCCCCAGGAGGAAAGGATTACGGCGCTTTCACCTTAAAGATTCAGTATTATTCTGAACCCAAGATGATCTCCATCGTGCCCAGAACAGTTTTTCTTCCACCTCCGAAGGTGGATTCGGCAATCATCAAGCTCACACGACTTTCTTTTCCCCGCGTTGAAGTAAAGGATCCTTACCACCTCTTTGAACTTATCACCGCTGCTTTTGAACATCGAAGGAAGACCATAAAGAATTCTTTGATTCATAGCAGTCGCCTCGCATATAGTAAGCGAGAGGTAGAGAAAGCCCTCAAAGCTGCGGATATCGATCCTGAAAGGCGAGGTGAGACCTTGAGCATTTATGAGTTTGCACTTTTGAGTGAATCCCTCTAACCTCAATCAGCTGCCTGCCAAATCTTTGGATGAAAGGGATGGCTATCTAAGCATTTACGGAGAAATGAGAGAAGAAAATTCACAACTTGTTGCGGTGGATTGGGATAAATAAGTAGCTATACCAAGAGATGGAGATGGGGCTCGCTTAACCGGGGAGGATTATAAATGCATGGAAGGAGAAATCCCTTGGGAATACAGGTACAATGTTGCGAGAGCAGCCACGAGCTGAACGCTATCATATGGCTCGAATGCTTGATTTTTCCATCTTTTTAGGTTATTATAACCTTGAATTTTTTTGAGGAGGGGAAAATGAACATTACCAAGATACCTCGAACGGAGATCGTCGATCGCATTAGAAGCGATCTTGAGTCCTTTGTAGGTACTAAAATGAAGCTCCGTGCCAATATCGGTCGATGTAAGATTGTGGAGAGGGAAGGTGTGCTTGAGGAAACCCACCCCAATCTCTTTGTGGTGAGGGTGGAAGAGAAAAAGAACAGGTCAAGGCGGGTTTCATATAGCTATGCCGATGTGTTGACCAAAACTGTGGAACTTACTCATCCTCAAAGTGGAGAAAAGATTCTTCCATGGCTTCATTAATTTTTAAATAATCCAGAATATTCTTAAAGAGCACAGTTTATCTGTGCTCTTTCATTTATGCGGGCAAATCATGGGGATCGACCTTGCCGTCCATTCTTTGATTCCTCACCCCGACACGTCGGGGTAGGAACGTCGCGAAGCGACGTAAAGGAGTGTAATTGTGAAATCCCTCAAGCTTAAAGCCTATGCCAAGATAAACTTATATTTGGATATTTTAGGAAAACGCGCCGATGGATATCACGATATACAATCCGTCATGCAAAGTCTCGAACTTTCGGATACTCTTTTGATTTTCGAGCACCCAAGGATTGAGGTTATATGCGACTCCTCTTTCCTTTCACCGGATAGGAATCTAATATGGCAGGCTGCGAAGCTCCTCCAAGAGCTTTACAAAATAAAGCGAGGTGCTCTAATTAAACTCATTAAAAATATCCCAGTGGCTGCTGGTCTTGGGGGTGGAAGCGCCGATGCCGCAGCCACTTTAATCGGTTTAAATTTTCTGTGGCATCTCCATCTTCCCCTCGATCGGCTTCAAAAACTGGGGGAGGATTTGGGGTCAGATGTCCCCTTTTGTGTGAAAGGAGGAACGGTCCTCGTTGAGGGTAAAGGCGAAAAGCTCATCCCACTTCCAGATATCCCCAGAGCCTCCGTGGTTATTGCCAGACCCTCCTTTGAATTATCCACTCATCGGGTGTATTGGGAGTTTGATCGGGGGGATACTACCCCTCTTTCAAAACTTTCCTTAATGCTTAAAGCGATACGCGACAAAGACCTGAAGGAAATCTGCTCAAATTTAGCTAATATTTTGGAGAGACCTGTGTTTCGTGACCATCCCGAGGTTCGGAGACTTAAGGAGACTGCCATTTCGGCGGGAGCATTGGGTGCTTTAATGACCGGCAGTGGTCCCAGTATATTTGCGATAGTCGATTCGGAAATGGTGACCAAAAAGGTCGCCGGTGAGCTGAGCAAGATTTGTCCCACGGTCATTACCACTGCCTTTTATACGCAAGGAGTGGACATCCTCGAGCAAGAAATAAGAACCGAGAGGGATTACGACCTGAGGGGGTGTTAAATTTGAAGGTAGACGCCCTTATATTAGCCGGAGGAACCTTGAAGGGCATATCGGGCGAGGATAAGATATCCAAAGCACTCATAGAGATAGAGGGGAAACCCATGATCGAGTACGTAATAGATGTACTTAAGGATTGTCCAGGAATCGGAAGAATGGTGGCGGTCATCTCCTCCGCTGCCTCTTTGGGAACTTGGGCTCAAAGGGTTGATCGGGTTTTGTTCAAGGATGGTTCCTTGACCGAAAATATCGAGGCTGGAATGGAATATTTAGGCGGGGATCAACCGATACTCGTACTCTCCTCGGATATCCCTCTCATTACACCGGAAGCCATAAGTGATTTCCTGAATCGATGCTCAAGGAAAGAAAGTCGTGTTTATTATCCCATCATCTCTCGAGAAGATGTCGAGAAGAGCTTTCCCGGTGTAAAAAGAACCTATGCCGTATTAAAGGACGGGACATTCACGGGGGGAAACATAGCTCTGATTGACCCCAAGGTTATCAGGGATAATAGAAAGCTATTGGAAAGATTTTACAATCTTCGAAAGAGTCCCTTTCAATTGGCTCGGGCACTTGGTTTGAGATTTATTTTGAAGTTCTTATTCCGAATGTTAACCATAGCGGAATTAGAAGATAAAATATCCCATCTCATCCAGGCTAAGGGGTGTGCCATCATCACACCATATCCAGAGATAGGTGTGGATGTCGATAAGGACAGCGATTTAGAACTCGTGAGGAAAATATTGTCTGGAAAGGAGGAGTAGTGAAAGTTGTAATAATCACCGAAGATGCTCCCTTACCGGCGGGCCCTTATTCCCAAGCCATAAAAGCCAATGGCTTTATCTTCGTCTCAGGGCAGATACCGCTGCACCCCTTGACCGGGGAGATGGTTGAGGGAAGTATCGAGGGACAAACGAGGCAAGTCTTGAGGAATTTGGAAGCGATCCTGGTGGCTGGTGATAGTTCTTTGGCGAAGGTGGTCAAAATTTCCGTTTTTCTGAAGGATATTAACGATTTTGCCGCCGTCAACTCCGTATTTCAGGAATTTTTCAAGCAGGAAGCACCGGCTCGGGAGACCATGGAGGCATCCAATCTTCCCAAGGGAGCAAAAATTGAAATTTCAGCCATTGCCATAGTGGATTCCTAATTCAACGATGTCCTCTTCCATTTAATATTAAATATAAAGGTCAAGGCCAAAGGTGAGTTTGACACTTTATGGAGCCTAAACTATACTGTCTTCGCAAACTGTTTGAAGGCATTGAAACCTTGATTAGGTATTTGTATCCAGGTATATTAAAATTGTGTGTAGATGGGGCGTGGTGAAGCGGTAACACAGCGGACTTTGGATCCGCCATTCGCAGGTTCGAATCCTGCCGCCCCAGCTTTTTGATTGAGAAGCTAGAGCCAAAAATTTGGGTGCTAAAAACTTCTGCTTGGCCTCAAGTCACTGGGATGAGAGCAGGGGGACGGAGTCCCCCTAGGAACGTCGCGAAGCGACGAGAAGGAGGCATTAATAAGGTGAAGCTGGCTGTGGTCATATTAGCTGCTGGTGAAGGAACTCGAATGAAGTCCTCCCTCCCAAAGGTTCTTCACCAAATTTGTGGCAAGCCCATGATAAAGTATGTGGTGGAAACGGCCAAGGAACTTGATCCTCAGAGGATAGTAGCAGTAATCGGATACGGAGCGCAGCAGGTGACATCGCAAATAAAAGATGATGCTGAGATCGTAATTCAAGAGCAGCAGTTGGGAACGGGTCACGCCGTTAGAGTTGTCGAATCGGTCATCGGTGATTTTGATGGTACGCTGCTTGTCCTTTGCGGCGATACCCCTCTCCTCAAATCCGAGACTTTACGTAAGCTAATCGATGTTCACAGGGAAAGCAAAACAGCGGCTACTATCCTTACAGCGGTGCTGAAGGATCCAGCGGGTTATGGAAGGATAATCCGCGATAAAAAGGGATTGGTTGCAGGGATCGTAGAGGAGAAGGATGCCACCCTTAAGCAGCGAAAAATCTGTGAGATTAACTCCGGAATATACTGCTTTGATACAAAGAAATTATTTGTCGCCCTTCCTGAAGTCACCCGCGACAATGAACAGCGGGAATTTTATTTAACCGATGTCATCGGCATATTAAAATCCAAGGGAGAAAAAATCGCCACTCATTCCACGAGCGATGAATGCGAGGTTCTCGGGGTAAATTCCAGAAGAGAACTTGCTGAAGCCGGGAGGATTATGCGTGAGCGGATCATAAACGGGTGGATGGAGGAAGGGGTTACCTTCATTGATCCCCCTTCCACCGTCGTTGGCCCAGACGTAACTTTGGGTCAGGATACGCTGATCTATCCCTTCACGCTCCTTGAGGGATCCACCTCCGTGGGTCGAAATTGCACCATTGGTCCCTGGGCACATCTCATCAATGCACAGGTTGGGGATGGGGTTGAGATCCGCAATGGGGTGATAAGGGAAAGCATAATCGAAGATGGAGTTCGATTGGGACCTTTCTGTTCGCTAAGACCGGGCACTCGGATAAGGAAAGGGGCAAAGATAGGAACATTTGTCGAGGTAAAGAGCAGCGATATCGGGCGAAAAAGCAAGGTTCCCCATCTAAGCTACATCGGAGATGCAACGATAGGCGAAGATGTGAACATTGGAGCGGGCACGATAACCTGTAACTATGATGGAATTCGAAAGTATAAGACCATAATCGAAGATGGCGCATTCGTTGGTAGCGATACCATGTTAATTGCTCCAGTAAAAATTGGCAAAAATGCCACGACAGGAGCTGGTTCTGCGATAGCCCAAGACGTTCCAGATGATAGTCTGGCGGTGGAGCGCTCCCAGCAGAAGGTCATCAGGGACTGGTCCAAAAAGCGAAAAAAGAAGAGGTAAAGGAGGAAACTTAAAAGCGAGGAATAGATCATGCCCCATAATTTTAGGTTGATGGTATTTTCTGGAAGCGCCAATCTCGATCTCGGTCAGGAGATCGTGCGGTATATTGGAATAGAACTGGGCAAGATTAAACTCCATCGATTTAGCGACGGGGAGACCTACGTAAGATATCTAGAGAGTGTCCGAGGAGCTGATGTTTTTGTCATTCAATCTTTAGGGAATCCCGTAAATGAGAATTTAATGGAATTATTGATCATGATAGATGCCCTGAAGAGAGCCTCCGCTGAGAGAATATCGGCGGTTATTCCCTACTACGGTTATGCGAGGCAAGATAAGAAAACTTTGGCCAGGGAGCCGATAACCGCAAAATTGGTGGCAGATCTCCTCAGTGCGGCGGGCATAGATAGGATGATTTCCATGGACATCCATGCGGGGCAAACCCAAGGATTCTTTGATGTTCCGGTGGATCACCTGACTGCTGTCCCCATCTTGGCCGATTATTTCCAGGAAAAGAAGCTGGAAAATCTGGTTGTTGTCTCACCCGATGTGGGACGGGTGAAAACGGCCAAGAGATATTCGGATAGATTAAATGCGGACATCGCCATTTTGCATAAGACCCGTCCGGCACATAATGTTTCCGAAACTACACACGTGATTGGGAAAGTTAAGGGAAAGGTGACCCTGTTAATAGATGATATTATAGACACCGCGGGAACCATGGTTGGAGGCGCACAGACGCTTAAAGACCATGGAGCCACCGAAATATATGCCTGTGCCACCCATCCCGTGCTTTCCGGGTCTGCAGTGGAGAAATTGGAGGCCTCACCGATCAAGGAAGTTGTGGTCACCAACACCATACCAGTATCCCGGAAAAAATGGATTAAAAAACTCAAGGTACTGTCCATAGCCCCCCTATTTGCCAAAACGATCGTAAATGTTCATGAGGATAAGTCGGTAAGTGAATTGCTGGGGGGGGGAGATGATCAGGTATAGTCTTAGTTTGGCAAATTTGAAAAATAGTGGTTTTATCCGCATAAATATTGTATCTGCCGCGATAAATGCAAAATGCAAAAATAAAAATGTAAAACGACAAAGAAAAAACAAAAATGAATTCAAAACCTTAGTTTATAAGTTCAAAAGGGCGAGAATAATTTTGGATTTTGGATTGTGATTTTTCATTTTTCACTTTAAATTTTTCATTTAAAGGCGAGACTTAACTAGCAAACTTAAAATTTTGCCAAGGTACAGTAAGGTATAATATAGTTGAGTGTAATTTTAGAAGGGGTTGAATGTGGATGAAGATAATTGGGCTTAAGGCGAGACACAGAGATACTGGCAAGAGTGCGGCGAAGAAGCTTAGAGCCGTGGGCGAAATTCCCGCTGTTCTATATGGTGAGGGAATTGAATCTTGTCCTTTGGCCGTCGATGTTCGGGATTTTATCCATCTCATACGATCCGAGGGCTTAAATGTCATTGTGAAGTTAAAGGTCGAAGGGGATAGAGGGGACTATACCGCGATCATTAAAGAGATTCAAAGGGATGCACTCAAGGATTTCTATCTCCATGTAGATTTCCAAAAGATCGCCATGAATGAGAAGATTTCCACCATTGTGCCCCTAACCATTGTTGGAGAAGCCCCCGGAGTAAAAGAAGGGGGAGTGCTTCAGCATGGATTGTGGGAAGTCGAGGTGGAAGCTTTACCGAAAGATTTGCCTGACTGCATTGAGGTCGATGTGAGTGCTTTGGGGATCGGTGATAGCGTTAGGGTGTCCGACCTACCCAAGCGCGAAGGCGTCGAGATACTCACCAGCCTGGAAGAGGTTTTAGTGTCGATAGTTCCTCCAACGGCCATTGTAGAAGAGGTTGTTGAGGAGGAAGAGGTGGCGGAAGAAGTACCTGCTGAAGCCGAAATGGTAAAGGAAGAAGAGAAAGAAGAGGGGAAGAAGGAAGAATAACCGAACACTCATTGCTCATCGTAATTTGGTAATGGCTTAATATCAAAAGGCACCCGTAAGGGTGCTTTAAAAATTTGGAGGGAAAGATGCCATCTCTTAGATCCATGGGATTTCTCGTTGTGGGACTGGGTAATCCCGGCGAGCAATATCGTGATACTCGGCATAACTTGGGCCATTTGGTCATTGACAGATTGGCTCAAGATCTAGTCATCACCATTAAGGAATTTCCACCCACCAGTGGCTTCATACAAGCGGAATTTGGAAGGGCGAGGATAGACGAGAGGGAAGTTATCTTGGCTAAGCCTTTGACCTTTATGAATTTAAGTGGGGAGAGCATAAAGGCTCTTCTGGATTTTTTCAATTTCTCTCCCTCTCAATTAGTAGTGGTGCATGACGATTTAGATTTGCCTTTGGGAAGGGTTAGAATCAAGGCAGGGGGAGGAAGCGGTGGACACCGCGGTCTGGATTCCATAATAGTTCATTTGAAAACGGATGAGTTCACCAGGGTCCGCATTGGAATTGGTCGTCCACCGGGAAGGCAGGATCCGGCAAAATATGTTCTCAATCCCTTCACCGAGAGACAATGGGATATCGTCGATCCCGCCATCGATCGAGCTGTGGGTGCAGTTTTGGCCATCATAAGATGGGGCGTGGAAAGAGCCATGAGCGAGTATAATAGAAGTTGAAAAAGGCAGTAAAATTATTTTCCATGAAGCTACGAACGTGAACCATGAACCAATAAATGGAACGAAGATGAATTTAGAACCCTTACTTTCACTATGGGAAAAGAATAGAAGCTTTAAGCGCTTGAAGGATGCCATTGAAGCATCGCAAGAGGGTATTGATGTTTCTATACCAAGTCCACTGCGTCCCTATCTTGCAGCGATGCTTTTTAAATCCTTGCAACGGCCTCTACTTGTGGTAACGCCCAACGTTGAGAGGGCCCAGAGGTTTGCCAAGGATGTGAGGAATTTTCTTCCCGCCTCAACCACACATCACTTTCTCGATTGGGAGATTCTTCCTTGGGAGAGGATTTCACCGAATAAAGAGATCATTGCAAAGAGGTTGGAAATCTTATACCTTTTGGAAAATAAATCACCCATCGTAATCACCATCGCCGTCCAAAGTCTCATGCAGCGACTTCCACCTCGCAAGTTCATTCCCAAACCCATAGCCTTGGAGGTGGGTACAAAGCTAGATTTATACCAATTCATCGAAGATCTTCTCAAGAAAGGTTATAAGAGAACCTATATGGTCGAGGGTAGGGGGGAATTCAGCGTCAGGGGAGGAATAGTCGACGTCTTTCCGGGCAACCTGCGGCATCCATTGAGAATTGAGTTCTTTGGAGACGAGGTGGATTCCATGCGAGAATTCGCGATTTCCACCCAGCGTTCGATCTCCATTCTCGACCGAATCCTCATTTTTCCGTGTAGAGAATTCGTTCTAGCTCCCGAAAATGTGAAAAAAGCTTTGGATTTCATCGGAAATCAACCGGTGCTGCCGGAATGGATTGAGGGGGATATCGAGAAACTTCAGAACCTCACCTATTTCGAAGGTGTCGAGCGGTATGTTCCCTTCCTTTACGATCAGCTTAGCACCTTCTTCGATTTCCTCCCTCGGGGATGTTCAATAATTCTCGATGAGACCATGGAGATTGAGGAGGAATCGGAGAGGTTCCATCGACAGCAGTTGGATTACTTAGGAGAAGCCATATCCACGCTCAGTATTCCATCTCCTCCGGTTCCTTACTTCATTCCTCCCAAAGATTTATTCTCCTCCCTTGATGGGCGATTGGATTTCATCTCCATTAAGCCAAAGTTGGGTCCGAAAGAAATCATCGAGTTCAAATCCTTGCCCGTGGAACCCATCTTGGGAAGGTTCGATCGGTTAGCGGAGCTACTGAAGGAATTCCATAAGGATGGATATGCCGCCGTAATTGTACTCCGCGATAAAGGGCAAGCTCGACGAATGTTGGAAATTTTAGAGGAATTGGGGATGAACCCCTCCCTTTCTTTTGAAAAAGTGTCGATTATCCCAGGAGAGATAGGCATAACTCTTGGTGATTTGGGCGAGGGCTTCATCATTCCTTCTTTGAAACTCTCCGTCTTAAGCGAAGGCGACATCTTTGCCAAGAGATATGAGCGGAGGATAGAAAAGCGAACTGTTGAGGCTATTCCCATTACTAGCTATATGGATCTTGAGAAGGGGGACTTGGTGGTTCACGCAAATCACGGAATTGCTCGATATGCCGGGCTGGTGAGGGAGAAAATTGGCGATGCGGTTTGGGACTGTATGGTTCTCGAATATGCGAATGGAAAACTCAAAGTTCGCGTGGATCAAATGGATAAAATCTCCAAGTACATTGGTTCAGATGTTCAACCTCCTCCCCTCTCCCGGCTGGGTGGAGGCGATTGGATAAAAGTGAAAAGGAGGGTCAAGAGATCCGTCAAGAAGTTGGCCTTTGACCTTTTGACTCTCTACTCCGAACGAGCCCAAGCCCAAGGATTTCCCTTTTCACCCGATAGTCCCTGGCAAAAGGAGCTTGAGGATTCCTTCCCCTACAATGAAACACCCGATCAATTAAAAGCGGTTGCCGATGTCAAGGAAGATATGGAAGCACTCAAGCCCATGGATAGGCTCATCTGCGGAGACGTGGGCTATGGGAAGACCGAGGTAGCCATCAGAGCCTCCTTTAAAGCCATAATGGATGGGAAACAGGTGATGGTCTTAGCTCCCACCACGATACTCGCCCAACAGCATTTCAGCACATTCCAGTCGAGATTTTCCTCCTTTCCCATAATTGTGGAGTGTTTAAGCAGATTCAAATTGCCCAGGGAGCAGAAAGATATTTTAAGGCGGTTTGCCGAAGGCAAGATCGACGTGCTCATAGGAACTCATCGATTACTTCAACGGGATGTCGTTCCCAAGGATCTCGGTCTCGTGATCATCGATGATGAGCAGCGTTTTGGCGTGGCCCATAAGGATCATTTGAGGAATCTCAAAAAGACCGTGGATGTAATGACTTTAAGTGCGACGCCCATCCCTCGAACTTTACAGATGTCGCTCAGTGGGATCAGGGATTTGAGTATCATTAATACTCCACCCGAAGATCGATATCCAATCCTCACTTATGTGGGGGAATACGATGAGACAATGGTGAGGGAGGCCATCCGGAGGGAACTCGAAAGATGCGGTCAGATTTACTACGTTTACAACAGGGTGGAAACCATCGACGAGGTAGCCCAAAGGGTTGAGGGGCTCGCACCCATGGCCAGGGTGACCGTTGCTCATGGACAAATGCCCCAGCGCCAGCTGGAAAAGGTGATGTTGGATTTCTTGGACAAAAAATATGACGTCCTTGTGTGTACCACCATAATTGAAGCGGGAATAGATATCCCATCCGTGAATACCTTGATTGTTGAGGAAGCTCAAGAATTAGGTCTCACCCAGCTTTATCAGTTGCGGGGAAGGGTTGGTAGATCAAACCATCGCGCCTACGCTTATTTTTTCTTCAATCGAAACAGACCTTTGATCTCGACGGCTTGTGATAGATTGAAAACCATCGGGGAACTCACGGAATTGGGTTCGGGTCTTAAAATTGCCCTTCGTGATCTGGAGATACGAGGTGCTGGAAATCTATTGGGTCCCGAACAGCACGGTCATTTGCAGGCTGTGGGCTTCGATCTCTATTGCCAACTTTTACGCCAAGCTATAGAGGAACTCAGGGGCAAACCTGCGAAGAAACTTCTCGAGGTGCGCATTAATCTTCCAGTAAAGGCATATATCCCAGAGAAGTACATAGGGGAAGAAATCCTAAGGATAGAAGCTTATCGGCGCATAGCCTCCATCCAGGCTTTAGACCAGGCCCGAGAGGTCGAGGAGGAACTCCGGGATAGATACGGTCCCCTGCCCAGGGTGGTTCAGAATTTGGTGGAGATTTGCAGGATAAAAGCTCTGGCTCAGGAGGCGAGGGTGTCGAACATTTCTTGGAGAGAAGACCGGCTTATGTTGCACGAGCTTTATTTGACCAAGGGGAGAGTCCTGGCATTGCAGAGAAAATACCCGAATTTAATGTACAAACCACACCTCAATACCCTTTTAATTCGCGTCGATGCAAGTGAGATTTTATCTTTCCTGGTGCGATTATTTAGTGATATAATACATCCATCTATCCAAAAGTTGAGGTTGTGAAGGAGGAAAAAGTGAAGAAAGGATTTGCCCTTTTAATTTTATTAATTCTTTTCACCATGAGCTTTTGTGGCTGTGCCAAGAAGGTGGCAGCGAGGGTGAACGGCAAGAAGATATACTTAAGTGAGGTAGAAGAGGAATTTGAAAGTTTGAAAGCCAAGCATGGAGAGTTATTCAAGGGAGCCAAAGGTAAAGAATACGAGAAGACTTTCAAAGAGAATATCCTTGATTCCATGATAGAAAAAGAACTCGTCGTCCAGGAGGCAAAAAAGCGGGGTATCAAGGTTTCTGAAAAAGAGGTCGAATCCCGATATAACCAAATGAAGAAGATGTTCCCTTCTGCAAAGTCCTTTGAAGAGGCCCTCAAAAAAGCCGGGCTAACTCCG
>JBFMAG010000083.1 GCA_040755895.1 Actinomycetota bacterium
CATTTTGGGAGCTTATTGGTGGGGTCTCAAGGGAGGACTGGGTACAAGTTTAATTTTAGGCTTTATTCACTTATTCCCGCACATCTTGACGGCTAATTTAATGAGCCAAAACATTGCCGGGAGCATCCTCTTTGTAGCTATTGGATTAGTGGTGGGAGTCTTATCTGACCAGAGAAAACGGATCATAACGCATTTGCAAGAAGTTACGGAAAAGCTGAAGCGAACCCAAGCTAATTTAATTAAATCCCAAAAGCACCTCGAAGCCTGGAGCAAATCCCTGGAACAATCGATACAGAAAAGAATCAACGAATTGAACACGTTGTTCGAAGTGAGTAAGGTCTTGGGTTCAATCTTCAACCTCCAGGAGGTATTGGAATTCATCTTGAAATCCTCTTTGAGGATCCTGCATGCCAATACGGGTTCCGTGATGCTTCTCGATGAGGAAACGAAGGAGCTCAGGATCAGAGCGGCCAAAGGCTTGAGCGAGGAAGCTGTGGAAAAAACCCGCTTGAAACTGGGCGAGGGGATAGCGGGTTGGGTAGCAAAGATGGAAAAACCCCTGCTCATATCGAACATTTCGAAAGATACCAGATTCAAAAAGTTTAAGTCCAAGGAGGAACTCTACTCCGCATTATGCGTCCCCCTAAAAGTCGAAGATAAAATAATCGGCGTGCTCAATGTGGGTGCCACTTACCCCATGAATTCACCAAAGATGATTTGAGGATATTATCCATCTTGGCTGGTGAAGCAGCTGTAGCCATAAGGAATGCTCAGTTGTTCACTCAGCTTGAGGAGTTATATATGGAGACGGTGAAGGCCTTCGTTAAAGCCATCGAAGCTAAAGATTCCTATATTAATGGACATTCTGAGCAAGTGACAAGCTACGCCGTAGCCATAGCTCGTGAATTGGGCTTGCCAAGAAAGGAGATAAACATGATAAGAACCGCTTCGCTTCTACACGACATCGGGAAGATAGGAATCGATGAGGGCATCCTCAGTAAACCCGCGAAATTAACCAAGGAAGAATATGACGAGGTGAAAAAGCATCCACTGATAGCTACCCAGATAATTGGACACATTCCATTGTTCAAGAAGGTGATACCCATCATTTTCCATCACCATGAGCATTATGATGGAAGTGGTTACTTATCTGGACTCAGGGGTGAAGAAATTCCCCTGGGATCGAGAATATTAGGAGTTGCGGATGCCTTTGATGCCATGACCTCTGAACGACCCTATCGTCCCGCTTACACCTTGGAGGGTGCGGTGAGGGAGTTAAAGAAAAATGCCGGCTCACAATTCGATCCAAAGATAGTTGAGGTTTTATGTACTCTCATTGAGAAATCGAAATTGCCAAAAATCAAAGAGAAGATGAAGAGGGAAAGATTGAAGATAGTGAGGTAAGGATTTCTCTTGAAAGGGGAGGGGAGTCGTATTATACTTGTCCCTAGACTAGTATGTCAGCCTAAATTGGGCACCCAGCTAATCGGTTGGGTGCCCAATTTTTTAGGTCTGGTGATGGGATGTGAAAAATCTCCTATCGAGAGAATTGGTAGTACCCTTGGTGAAGGAAATCTCCATTCCCATCTCCTCTTTCGAAGCCTTTGAGCGTTTGAAGGATGAACCCCATAGCTTCTTTTTGGATAGCCAGATGGACCCTCAAAAGTTGGGACGGTTCTCTTTTATGGGAAGCGACCCCTTCCTTATCTTCAGAAGTAAAGGTAGTAAAATCGAGATCACAGAAGAGTCTCATCACCGAATGCTTGAGGGTAATCCCTTCGATATCCTCAGGAGTTTGCTGAATCGCTATGGGCTAGATGCACCACCTGGTGTATTCCCTTTCCTGGGGGGAGCGGTGGGATATTTCGCTTATGATCTTTGCCACTTCATCGAGGAACTTCCGTCCCAAGCCATCGACGATTTAGACTTACCCCATTGTTACCTCTGTTTTTACGATCGAGGAGTGGTCTTTGATCATCTGAATGGCAAGATTTATTTAGTTTCCACCGGTTTTCCCGAAGAGAATCGGAGTAAGGCTGAGATTAGAGCCGAAGCCAGGCTAAGAGAGCTTGAAGATAGGTTGCGGAGGGAAACGAATTCGGTGCGTCAATCCCTGCAACATCCCGGTAAGGTTTCGCTCCGCTCCAATTTCACTAAGGAGGGATATCTGGAAGCGGTGCAGACAGCGAGGGAATATATCATCGCCGGTGATATCTTTCAGGCGAACCTCTCCCAGAGATTTGAGACCGCTTTACCCATACCTCCCTTCGAATTGTATAAGAGGCTGAGGAGCGTAAATCCAGCACCCTTTGCCGCCTTTTTGAATTTTGATGGAATCGCGGTGGTCAGTGCATCTCCGGAGAGGTTTCTTAGACTCAGTGGAAGAGGGGTGGAAACGAGGCCGATCAAGGGGACTCGACCAAGGGGCAAAGATCCGGTGCGAGATGGGGCATTGGCCCGGGAGCTCATGGATAGTGAAAAGGATAAAGCTGAGCACATAATGATAGTGGATCTTGAAAGGAACGACCTGGGGCGGGTTTGCGAGTACGGATCGGTTAGGGTATCCGAGTGCATGATCCTGGAGACTTATGCCACCGTCTTTCATCTGGTCTCAACGATCGAGGGAAGACTCTGTGAGGATAAAGACCGCTTCGACCTCCTGAAAGCTTGTTTCCCAGGAGGTTCAATAACAGGAGCTCCAAAGGTGAGAGCCATGGAAATAATAGATGAGCTCGAACCAACCAAAAGAAACATTTACACTGGCTCCATAGGATACTTGAGTTTCACGGGCGATATGGATCTAAATATAGTCATCCGAACCTTTTTGATAACCGAAGGCAGGGCTTACTTCCAGGTGGGTGGGGGCATAGTTTTTGATTCGGATCCAGAGGCTGAATATGAGGAGACCCTGGATAAGGCAAGAGCTCTGATTAAAGCATTGAATCTGTAGCTTTGAATGCGGCAAATTTAATCTTAAATCTTTC
>JBFMAG010000084.1:0-6141 GCA_040755895.1 Actinomycetota bacterium
CGACCTACAGCGGCGAGGATTGGCTAAAGAAGCTCACTTGGCATATGTTAAACTGAAGAGAATATAATCCAGTCTGCCAAGGTGGTGGGTTCCGAAGGGCGAATCACCAATTGTTAGAACGCTATCTAAATTTTATAAATATTTGACTTATAAATTTGGGTTGGATATAATGCAAAAAACTGAATAGCCACCTCTAGGTGCTTCAGCGCAGATAATTATCAGCCACCAATTGGGATATCTGCGTTGGGGAGAATAGGGAAGTCCGGTGACCTGCCCGCTGTGTCCATGGACGAGGCGGATGGGGAGTCCGGCACGGACCCGCCACTGTGACCCACAGATGGTGCCTAACACGCGCTCAATCGCGCTAAAGCCACTGCCTTTAGTGGGAAGGCGAGTTAGGTGAGTGGGAAGTCAGGAGACCTGCCTAGAGGGGAAGCGAGCCTTCGGGAAGTGAGGTGATGGCAGTGATTAAAGATTTGTGAAATCCTTGAGCTTAGGCTCGAGGATTTTTTATTGGTGCGGAAGACTCGTTAAGATTCCCTTTGAAAGGATGAGCATTATGAGCAGGTATTCAAGAATCATCGCACTCATCTTGGTGCTACTGGTGACCGCTATTGGGGCATGTAAAGCGATTCCAGTAGCGAAGAGACCAGTGGTTAGAAAAGTCGATTTCCCGATAACTCTTGAAGACGATCTGAGCAGAAAGGTTGTCATCGAGAAGGAACCAAAGCGCATAGTCTCCCTGGCTCCCAGCAATACGGAAATTCTCTTTGCCCTTGGGTTGGGCGATAGAATAATGGGAGTGACTACCTACTGTGACTATCCAGAAGAGGCAAAAGTGAAGGATAAGATCGGAGGATTCAAGAGTGTAAACATCGAGAAGGTTGTCTCTTTAAAGCCCGATTTGGTGCTGGCTACCGGTGGTGTTCAAGAACCGATAGTTAAAGAATTGGAGAGGTTGAAGATAACAGTCTTCGCCCTTGACCCAAAGAACTTGGGTGATATCATCTCTGGGATACGAGAGGTTGGCAGGCTTACCGGCAAGACTGAGGCAGCTGAGAGGATTGTTAAGAAGATGCAGTCGGTCATGGAGGATGTCAAGGAGAAAGTGGCAGAACTTAAGGGGAAAAGACCAAAGGTCTTCTATGAGGTTTGGAACGAACCCTTGATGACCGCTGGTCCCGGAACATTTATGAACGACTTGATAAGGCTGGCGGGGGGAGAGAACATCGCCGCCGATGCCAAGACCCAGTATCCTCAATATAGCCTGGAGATGCTAATTGAGCGTGATCCGGACGTTATCATCGCTTCCAAGGGAAGCATGGGTGATCCCGGCAAGATAGAGGAGCGTGAAGGCTGGGAGAATATTTCCGCGGTTAAGAATGGACGCGTCCATGTAATCGATGAAAATCTAGTTGTCCGCCCTGGACCAAGGATAGTCCAGGGTCTTAAGGAGGTTGCTAAAGCCATCCATCCCGAACTATTTAAGTAATTTTAAGGGCTGCCCGTTATGGGTAGGAGAGGTTACCAATGAATGTCTATCACATAACCTTCGCTCCAGCTGTAAAAGTGGCTTATGTCTACTTTTGGGGTTGTAACTTTGGTTGCAAGGGTTGTATACGTCGGGAGGAGTTGGGGGATATTCACCTGAGCCAACATGTTGCAGACTTTAGTGGCTTTTTGAAGCTTGAAGAGGTTGTGGGAATCTTGGAGGACTTTAAGCCGGAGGGAGTTACTTTCTTAGGTGGGGAACCCACAATCGATCCAGAGTTTCCAAAATTGGCCAAGGTGTTAGAGAAGAGGCTCGGTACCCATAATATCCTTCTCACTAATGGCTATTTGTTTCCACCCTTGGAGGGAGTCGACGAAATCCAGGTGAGCATAAAGGCAATAACCGGGACTTTGCATCGGGAATTCACGGGGAAGCCCAATCAAGAAGTGTTAAGGAACTTTAGACGACTGCACAGAGCGGGGGTGGCTTTGAGAGCAGAGAGCATCTTCATTCCTCATTATATAGATGTCGAGGAGATTGAGAAGATTACCAGGTTTATCTCCGCGGTTGATTCCAATATTCCCTATAGAATAGATGGATACATTCCCGTGGCTGGAAATCCTTGGAGGAGACCAACTCTGGAGGAGGTTGAAGGAGCTGTTAAAGTAGCCAGGAAGTATTTACACCACGTAACCTGTCTTAAGGGGAATGAAGGGTTGAGATATGAGGTGGAGTGCATCGTCTAACCGTGTCTGCCGACAGGCAGGGGGAGCGGTCATTGAATCACCGGTTTTAAAGACTGGATACAATCGGGCGGGTCTTCTCCTGTTGCTTGTAGGGGTACTAATCTGCGTACTAGTCGTGGCGGCTTCGCTGGGAGCGGTTTCTATTTCCATCAAGGTAGCCACCAAGATGTTACTGAGCAGAATCCCAATCGTGAGCTCTTTGGTGGGGAGTAGAGATTGGTCTCTCACTTTGGAGACGATATTCTTTAAGATACGTCTACCTCGCCTGATTTTAGCCGTGTTAGTTGGTACTTCTCTGGCCCTGGCAGGGGTCATTTTTCAAGCTTTGTTCAAGAATCCTATGGCCGATCCCTGTATCATTGGAGTATCCTCGGGGGCTGCGCTCGGCGCCACCCTGGCCATAATCTTTAAGATTGGTTCCGGTTTAATCGGACTTTCCACCGTACCCATCATGGCTTTTCTCGGTGCCTTGATAACGGTGATCATCGTTTACCAACTAGCCAGGGTGGGACCGGTGGTTCCAATCACTGCACTGCTCTTGTCGGGCATCGCCGTGGGGTCATTCATTTCAGCTATCACTTCTCTTATCATGGTCCTGGGTGGGGAGGATTTGCATTCCGTCGTTTTCTGGTTGATGGGGGGTTTAGGTGCCAGAAATTGGAGCCATGTGAAGATGACTCTACCCTTCATTCTCCCGGGACTTCTCTTTATCCCCCTCTTCGCTCGCGATTTGAATCTCATCTTATTGGGGGAGGAGAAGGCTCAGCAGTTGGGGATCGAGGTGGAGGGCTTCAAGAAGAGGATGCTTGCCCTGGGATCTTTAATAACCGCCGCCGGGGTTTCAGTGAGTGGGCTAATAGGTTTCATAGGTTTGATGGTGCCCCACATAGTGCGTCTAATCACCGGACCAGATCACCGTATTCTTTTACCCTGCTCAGCCTTGGTTGGATCAATTTTTCTCATAGTTGCCGATACCTTGGCTAGGCTGTTGCTGGCTCCCATGGAAATACCCGTTGGGATCGTTACAGCCTTATTTGGAGCACCCTTCTTTATCTTCCTCTTGCGGAGGGGAAAATCGCTCGTATGAGGGGATTTCTTATGACCCATGTTACTCTGGATATTCAAAATATAGATTGCTTTTACGGAGATCGGCAGGTCTTGGAGAGGATAAGCTTATCCATTCAGAAGGGTGACTTCATTGGCATTGTGGGTCCCAACGGGAGCGGGAAGTCCACGTTCCTTAAGGTGATCAGCCGGACGCTCAAGCCGAAATCGGGCGTGGTTTATCTCGACGGTGAGGACATTCAACGGCTTAGCCCCCGTTTCATCGCCCGGAATTTAGCCGTTGTCCCTCAGGAAACATCGATTGCCTTTGCATTTACGGCTCTGGACATCGTGCTAATGGGAAGGTCTCCTTATTTGGGAAGGTTTGAGACCGAGGGGTATGATGATTTGAGTATCGCTAGGGCGGCGATGGAGAAAACCAACACCTGGCATTTGGCTGAAAGACCCATAACCAGCTTAAGTGGGGGTGAAAAACAGAGGGTGATTATCGCTCAGGCTTTGGCTCAGGAACCCTGCATTCTTCTACTGGATGAACCCACTTCCCACTTGGATATAAATCATCAATTGGAGATCATGGATTTGGTGAAAGGCTTGAATGGGGATGGTTTAACTGTGATCTCAGTCTTTCACGACCTCAACATGGCCGCTGAGTACTGCCAGAGTCTGGTTCTCTTGAATCAAGGGAAAATCGATGTTCACGGTCAGCCGGAAGAGGTTCTCACCGTGGAGAATATCAAAAGAGTTTTTAACGCGGATGTGCTGGTAAATCGACACCCGCTGACCAAAAAGCTGTATATTACATTGCTCCCGAAGCTAAGGAAGGTATCAGCAGTTGGGTCACTAAAGGTGCATTTAATCTGTGGAGATGGAAGGGGTGCTCTTTTGATGAGGGAGCTCAAGAATTGTAACATCTGGGTCTCGGCGGGGGTGCTCAATGCCTTGGATTCCGATGAAGAGGTGGCCAATTCACTTGAAATCCCCATAGTTGCTGAAGCTCCCTTCTCTGGGATAACGGATGAGGCGTATCGGCGCAATTTGGATTTGATCTTTCAATCTGACCTGGTCGTAGTGGCTAATATTCCCTTTGGTCCCGGGAATATTAGGAATTTACATGCCGCTGAAGAAGCTTTAAACAGGGGCATTCCGGTGATATTGATGGAGGAGACGGAGATCGGCGAGAGGGACTATACGGGTGGCGAGGCTGAACGGATGGTAAAGGTACTTAAGGAGAAAGGTGCCCTGGTCGGTCGAGGTCTTTCCGAGGTTTTGACTTTGATCGAGAGGAGGGCGGGTGAACATCATGGCTAAACTCATTTTGATGCTGGGAGGAGCTCGGAGTGGAAAGAGTACATATGCTGAGGAATTAGCCGCTGAGCTAGGCGATAAGGTCGTTTATCTCGCGACTGGAAGAAACATTGACGATGAGATGCTTGAGCGAATTGAGGAGCACAGAAGGAGGAGATCCTCGAACTGGAAGACGGTGGAGGTGGATTCGGATTTGGCCGCGACGATATGCGAATATGGTGACGAGGCCGATGTCATTCTGGTTGATTGTTTGACCCTTTACGTTTCCAATTTGCTGGAATCCCAACCCGAGAAGACGATTCTAAAAAGCATCGAGGATTTAGTGGAAAACATCCGGGATATCGATTCTACAGTAATCTTCATCTCCAACGAGGTTGGGATGGGCATTGTACCGCCATATCCCCTGGGAAGGATCTATCGGGATCTCTTGGGCAAGGTAAACCAGTTGATTGCTGAAGCTTCAGATGAGGTTTATCTTTTAATAGCCGGGATACCGTGGAGATTGAAATATAAAAAGATTGCATGAGGAGAATTTGAACTTCTTGGGCGATATGAACGAGATTATTAAAAATCTAAAGAAGGTTCTTTCCGACACGATAGAAAGAAGCTCTCATAAGGGTTTGCTTTTTTCAGGGGGACTGGATACATCCATTTTAGCGGTCATTAAACCAAAGGTTGCAGGTGTTACAGTAAGTTTAGAATCCGATGCAGAGGATATCCCATATTCGGTGTCATTAGCGAGCTTCCTAAATATAGAACATTTCCACAGGAAGGTGGATGTCGACGAAGCAATAGAAAGTATCCCTAAGGTAATAAAAATATTGAAATCTTTTGATCCTGCCATTCCCAACGACTTGGTAGTGTACTTTGGCCTTGAGTTAGCCAAAAATTTAGGTATAGATATAGTAGCTACCGGCGATGGAAGTGATGAGTTGTTTGGGGGATATTCATTTATGGAAGATATGGATGATTTAGAAAATTATATTCTGAGGATCTCAGAAGAAATGAGCTTTAGTTCTAACAAGTTTGGTAAGTCTATGGAAATTAAGATAATCCAACCCTTTATGGACAAAAACGTCGTAGATTTTGCCTTAAAGATACCTGCTCATTTAAAGATAAGAAGGTATAACGACAAAGTCTGGGGAAAATGGATTTTGCGTAAAGCCTTTGAGGATGTTTTACCCGAAAATGTTATCTGGCAGAGCAAGAGACCTTTAGAATACGGCTCAGGCATGAATAAGCTTCGCCAGATTATTTCCCATAAGGTATCCGATGAAGAATTCAAGGAGAATTCCTCTGTAAAATTCATAAATAAAGAACACTTCTATTACTACAAAATCTACAGAAAAGTAATCGGAGAGATTCCTAAACCCAAAGGTGATGAGAGAAGTTGTCCTGGTTGTGGGGCAGGGATAAAAAGAGGCGGTCTTCATTGTAAAATTTGTGGAAATGTTTTGAATGGAAAGGAATCACCATAAACCATTATCACCTACGCAGTGATAAGGGTGAGGTGAAATGAAAGTTTTTACCTCT
>JBFMAG010000084.1:6151-6944 GCA_040755895.1 Actinomycetota bacterium
CGGAAAAGAAACTTCTCTTTCCTGCTATAAGGTCATGCAAAAGCAGGATATTAAAGTCGCCTATCTTTTAAATATGATTTCTGAAGATGGCAAACATTCCCGCTCCCATGGAGTTAGCTCGACTCTACTACGACTACAAGCAAGAGCAATAGGAATTCCTATTGTCCAGAGAAAGATCGCTTGGGAGAATTACGAGGAGGAATTCAAAAAAGCGATGTCTGATTTTAAAAAGGAAGGTATCCGGGCTGGCGTATTTGGCGATATTGACCTTGAAGAGCACAGAGATTGGGTGGAAAGGGTTTGTAAAGAAATGGGCATAAGGTCAATATTGCCATTATGGAAAGCGAGAAGAGAAGAATTGCTTGAGGAATTTATCCAAGTGGGTTTTAAGGCCATAGTCGTGGCTACTAATGCTGATTTTTTAGGTAAAGAATGGCTTGGACGAGAAATAAATAAAGGGTTTATAGAAGAGTTGAAAGCCTTAAGGAATGTTGACCTCTGTGGTGAAAAGGGCGAATACCATACCCTTGTCTATGCTGGACCTATTTTTAAAAAACCCCTTGAGTTTACTGTTGGGGAAAAAGTTTTAAAGGATAAACATTGGTTTTTGGAGCTTGTTCCCAAATAATGCGGATCAAAATTTGGAAAGGAGCGATGGTGAAGTTAAAACGGGGGTTGATTCAAATCTATACCGGTGATGGTAAAGGTAAGACGACCGCCGCCCTTGGTCAGGCGGTGAGAGCCCTTGGGCACGAATTCAAGGTTGGTATGGTGAGCTTCTTTAAGGAACCCG
>JBFMAG010000085.1:0-21044 GCA_040755895.1 Actinomycetota bacterium
CTTGAGAAGCTCATAATACCTGGTCCTTGAGATTCCAAAGATCTGGCAGGCAGCCTTGACATTATGCCTCTTGTCATATTTGAAAAGCTGCACACGATGATGGATAATTAAATCATCGTGGGACATGTTTGACCTCCTTTCGGTTTTGGTTTGGATAACCTCATTTTAACCGAAAGTGTCAACATGTCCTGCGTTTGTCAAAGGGCAAAGTGTAAACCTAACTCGTTAATAATACAGTTTAGGATTTCAAAAATTTTAATTTTGGATTTGTCTAGGATTTAGGATTTAGGACTTAAGGTTGCAAACTTAGCTTCTGGAATTATGTCAGGGTATAATCCTTTAAAAGCGAAGAGTGATGAGCGGGAAAGAAGATTATGAGGAAAGGGATTTGCAGTGAAGTATGTGGTGCTCGTGCCCGATGGAGCGGGCGATTATCCCCTAAAAGAACTTGAAGGCAAGACACCCTTACAGGCCGCCAAAACTCCAAATATGGATTTTCTAGCCAGAAATGGGGTAACTGGGATCGTGAGGACAATACCCGATGGTATGGATCCCGGAAGTGATGTGGCTAATCTCTCCCTCCTCGGTTACGATCCCGTTAAATATTATACGGGGAGAGGTCCTCTGGAAGCCGCCAGTCGCGGTATTTCTCTACGAGAGGATGAGATGGCTTTCAGATGCAATTTGGTCACCGCCGATGATGTTTTGAAGGATTACAGCGCTGGTCACATCTCGACCGAGGAGGCCAAGATATTGATGGAATTGATCGATAATAAACTCGCCGGCGGGGATATCCATCTCCACCCGGGTGTGAGTTACCGCCATTTGATGGTAATTAAAGGTGATTTTTCGTCCGCGAGGTGCGTGCCTCCTCACGACATCGTGGGTCAATCAATAGAGGAAAATATGCCTCATGGTCCCGGGTCAAATACTTTGAGAGAGCTGATGATGGCATCCCGCGAGATTCTGGAGGATCACCCAATCAATGAGAAGCGAAAAAGATTGGGAAAAAATCCAGCCAATATGATATGGTTGTGGGGGCAGGGAAAAGCCCCCTCCATGCCAACCTTTGTCCATAAGTTTGGCATCCGGGGTTGTGTCATCTCCGCAGTTGATTTAATCAAAGGAATTGCCAACTACGCTGGTCTTAAAGCCATTGAAGTTCCAGGAGCAACTGGTTATTTCGATACAGATTATCTGGCGAAAGCGGAATATGCTCTCGAGGCTTTAAAAGAGGACGATTTTGTATTCGTCCACGTCGAGGCACCCGATGAAGCTGGTCATGCCCGGAACATCGAAATCAAAATGAAGACCATCGAGGATTTCGACGCCAAAGTGGTGGGGACGATATTGAGGGGCTTAAAAAATTATGGGGATCATAAGATTTTGTTGGCAACGGATCACTTTACACCCATAGCGGTCGGGACACACGTTGCCGATCCCGTCCCCTTTGCCATTTATTCAGCAACGAGCGATCAAAGGGATGAGATGGAACAATTTTACGAGTTTCCAATGCAGGAGAGTTTGCTCCATATAAATGAGGGCCATCGCTTGATGGATCTATTCATAGGAGGTGGTGTTATTTGAAAATAGCTCAGATTGCCCCCGTTTGGGAACGTGTTCCTCCCATCAAGTACGGGGGAACGGAACTCATCGCTTATTTGCTCACCGAGGAACTCGTACGCAGAGGACACGATGTCACGCTATTCGCCACGGGGGATTCCATCACCTCTGCCAAGCTTGAGTCGGTTTATCCCAAGGCACCTTCCAGGGAATTATTAGGGCATCCCGTCCCCGATCTTCTCCATGTGACCGTGGCGTACAAAAGAGCATCTGGATTTGATATAATTCATAATCACGCTGGCTATTCTGGTGTTGCTTTGGCTAATTTCGTCAGTCCTCCTGTGCTCACCACCCTCCATGGGATATTCACGGAGATTAATATCCCCTTTTATCGAACCTTTAAGAATGCGGTATATTACAATTCCATTAGTGAGGCTCAGAGAAAAGTTTTGCCGGAACTGAACTATATCGGAACTGTCTATAATGCCATCGATGTTCTCTCATTTCCCTTTAGCGAGAAGAAGAGGGATTATTATATCTATATAAGTAGGATGTCGCCACTCAAAGCCCCGCATTTAGCCGTGGAAGTGGCTCGAAGGGCGAGTATAAAGCTGATAATGGCGGGCAAAATTGATCCTGGAAAGGACATGATTTATTTCGAGGAAAAGGTGAAACCCTACATTGACGGGGATCAAATTAAATTCCTGGGCGAGATAACCGAGGACGAAAAGAAAGAACTATTGAAGTACGCCAAAGGATTTGTATTTTCCTTGCAGTGGCCCGAACCCTTTGGTCTGGTGATGGTGGAAGCAATGGCTTGCGGTACTCCGGTGATCGCTTTTCCCTTTGGATCGGTACCGGAAGTTGTGGTAGACAAGGAAACCGGATTCATTGTAAACACGCTGGACGAGATGGTGGAAGCCGTGCGCAAGGTGGACCAAATTGATCCCTTAAAATGCCGACGGTATGTGGAGGGGAGATTTTCCGTCTCCCGGATGGTTGACGATTATGAATCACTTTATCGCAAGATGCTGAGCAAAAAGTGACGAGGGACGAAGGGAAGGATTGACCGCGGAAAAAAATTGGATAAAATAATAAGCGAGTTTATTCTCTCCTTTTTCGACCACCAGATGGAAGGTCAATAGGGTTAGAAGTGGAGTCCACCCCATGTTAATTCCATAAGCTCCGAATCTATTCAGATATCAAGGATGTTCAAGTGCCCGCACCTTTAATTTTCGATTTCCTGGAGGTCATAGATGGCTAAAAAATCAAATCGGAATCCGGTTATTCTCGCGCAAATCTCCGATCTTCACGCCGGATCACAGTATTTCATTTCAAATCTCATGAATCGAACGATAGAGGAGCTCAACCAGTTAAATCCGTTAGCGGTTATTGCCACAGGTGATTTAACGGATGAGGGACTTCGGCAGGAATACAAGACAATAAGAGCCTTTTTGGATCTGCTTAAGTGCGATAATCTGGTCACCGTTCCCGGCAATCACGATTCAAGAAATGTGGGATACCTGCATTTTGAGGAGCTTTTTGGATCTCGGAATAGCGTGTTGCAAATCGAGGGAGTAACCATCGTTGGTATCGATTCCAGCGAGCCGGATCTGGATAGTGGTCGCGTTGGTCGTGAGAAATATCGGTGGATACTGGATAAATTCGAAAATTCAGGAGACTTTAAAGTCTTTGCATTACATCATCACCTACTACCAGTACCTGGGACTGGAAGGGAAAGGAATATAGTCTACGATGCCGGCGATCTGCTGGAAATACTCCTTCGCGCAAATGTGGACTTGGTTCTCTGTGGACACAAGCACGTTCCCCACGTTTGGCGCCTTGAAAGTTTGGTGGTGGTAAATGCTGGAACGGCTTGTTCTTTGAGATTAAGAGGTCACAACAAACCTTGTTATAACGTAGTGGAAATTGGTCCCGAGAATGTACGTATATATCGGAAGTACCCCTTTGGAGGTCAGGAGCTCATCGTGGAATTTTCCCCCGTGGAAAAGATGTATTGCAAATGGGAAAGGGTGAACCCCGAATTAATCGTCCGAGGTGAATCGCAATAGGTAGAGTCATTGCTCTCATTGACGGAGAGCATTATTTGCCCGTTATCCAGGCAGGTTTAGAAAGCATAAGGAATCAAGGTCACGAGCTTCTAGCTGCGGTGTTCGTTGGGGGAACGGAAAAGGTAATCAACGGAAGCGATTTGAGTTTCCTGAAGCTCCCGGTCATTTTGAATCCCGATCCCTCTCTGGGCATAAAACGGGCTTTAGAGGAGTATAAGCCCGATTTGATAATCGATCTAAGCGACGAACCCGTGGTGGGCTACAAAGAACGCTTTAAGTTTGCAAGCATCGCATTGATCGCTGGCGTCTCCTATGTTGGATCGGATTTTCGGTTCGATCCACCGAGATTTTATGATGTAGCGCAAAAGCCATCCATTTCGGTGATAGGTACGGGCAAGCGGGTGGGGAAGACCGCGATTTCGGCTCATTTTGCTCGGGTGCTTTCGAAGGCGGGGTTCTCCCCCTGTGTGGTTGCCATGGGAAGGGGAGGACCCCAGGAGCCAGAGGTCGTTCACGGAGAAACCATCGAGATGACACCGGAATTTTTGCTCGAAGTTAGTCAAGAGGGGAAGCACGCCGCCTCAGACCATTACGAAGATGCGCTGATGAGCAGGATTTTGACGGTTGGATGTCGAAGATGCGGGGGTGGAATGGCGGGGGCTCCCTTCATCTCCAACGTTTTGGCAGGAGCCGAGTTAGCCAATGAGCTTGAATCCGATATAATAATATTTGAGGGCAGTGGAGCAGCTCTTCCCCCCATAAAGACCGATTCTTGCCTGGTCACTATAGGTGCTCATCAGCCAATCGACTACATATCGGGTTATTTCGGAACTTTCAGGCTCTTCTTATCCGACTTAGCTGTCCTCACGATGTGCGAAGAGCCAATGGCCAGTGAGGAGAAAATACATCTTGTAGATCGGGTTGTGAGAAGCGAAAACCCCGATCTTAAAGTGGTTCACACTCGATTCAGACCCCGTCCTTTGAAATCCATCAGGGGCAAAAGGGTTTTTCTGACAACCACGGCTACACCGGGCATGAATGAGAGTCTCAAGGATTATCTGGAGGAGGAGTTCCACTGCCGGGTAGTGGGCATAAGCAATAACCTTTCCAACAGAGAGTTGCTTCGGAAAGATCTGCTCAAGCATAAAGGGAAGTTCACCACCTTGCTTACTGAACTCAAAGCCGCCTCCGTGGATGTGGTCACCAGTATGGGTTTGAGTTTTGGTGCAGATGTCATTTACGCGGACAATGTGCCCATTACCGTAGGGGGAGATGGAGACCTAAATGAACTATCGTTAGACCTAGCACATAAGGCTGTTGATAATTTCAAAAGAAAGCGAGAAAGGATTAGCCATGGTTAAAGAATTCGAGTTCTACAATAAACGCATAGTCATAAGCGATGACAGGCATGGGCTTCCCTATTCAAAGGGGCTCATGGCTTCTTCCATTATGGCTACTGGAATTCCTCCCCGTAAAGCTTACTTTGTGGCGAAACTCATTGAGGACCATCTCAGGGAAAATCGACGTTTTTCCGTTAGTGTAGATGAGCTCCGTTCCATCACCGCACATATCTTAAGGGAGCGTATAGGTGAGGAATACATGGAGAAATACCTCAAGTGGCAATCTTTGGGCAAGCTCGATAAGCCGCTCATCATTCTCATAGGAGGGACCACAGGTGTGGGGAAATCGACCATCGCCACGGAAATAGCTCACAGGTTGGGGATTACCCGCATCGTCTCCACCGATGCCATCCGAGAGGTTATGCGGGCGGTATTATCCAAGGAGCTCATGCCCGCTCTGTACGAATCCTCCTTCAGCGCTTGGCAATCTCTCCGAGTACCCCTTCCAAGTGCTTCTGATCCCGTGATCATAGGCTTTCGCGAGCAAACGGCAGCTGTAACCGTGGGAGTAAAAGCCATAATTGAGAGAGCCATTAGAGAGGGATTGAACATGGTAATTGAGGGCATTCACATTGCACCCGGCTTTCTGGATGCGGAATACTTCAAAAATGCCTTCGTCGTCCACATTATCATCACCGTGGAGGACGAAGATCTCCACAGGAGCCATTTTTACATCCGGGAGATAGAGACCGAGGGCTTCCGTCCCTTTGAAAGATATAGGGCAAATTTCGGAAATATCCGCAAGATTGGAGAGTACATTGAAGAACTAGCCAAACAGCACAACACCTCCATCATCTCAAGTCGTAATTTGGATAGCACGGTCTCAGAAGTACTGGAAGTGATCATCAATAAAGTTATAGTCTCCGAAAGATTTAAGGAGAAAGTGGCGAAGTGAAGATATTCATCGATACTGCGAACATTGAACATATCCGCGAGGTCAATTCCTGGGGGATTTTAAGTGGTGTGACCACCAACCCTACCTTATGTGCCCGGGAGGGAAAAGAGTTTCATTCCTCGATTAAGGAAATTTGTGAGATCGTGGACGGTCCGGTGAGTGTCGAAGCGGTGAGCATGGATAGGAAGGGAATAGTGAAAGAAGCAAGGGAATTGGCGAGAATAGCGGAGAATGTGGTCATTAAAATCCCCATGATGACGGAGGGACTAGCGGCCACCAAGGTGTTGGCAAATGAAGGCGTAAAGGTCAACATGACGTTGATCTTCTCGGTTAATCAAGCTTTGCTCGCCGCTCAGGTTGGCGCGACATATGTAAGTCCCTTCATTGGACGTCTGGATGATATCGGTCAGGATGGAATGGGAGTGCTCTCCGACATCGTCTTAGTTTATGACAATTATGGCATAGAAACCCAGGTTATCGCCGCGAGCATTAGACATCCCATGCACGTCGTCCGAGCCGCTCAAATCGGGGCGGATATCGCTACCGTTCCTTACGAGGTGCTTAAAGCGATGGTTAAACATCCTCTGACGGATAAGGGTATCGCGAAATTTCTTGAGGATTGGGAAAAACTCAAAAAATCCGTTCACCGTTGAAACTTCGTTAGCTTGTTGGCTAGTTTGCCAGTTTGCTAAAGATCAATGAGCAAACCAGCCAACTAACAAACTGGCAAGCGAGAAGAGCTGTGAACCGCGAACGGTGAACTATGAACCATGAACCATTTGAAAATATGTCTAAATATTTAACCGATAACATCCGATGTAACTACTAACCATCTCCATTGACTGTAGACCATCGCTTATTGATAATGGGTTGAATTTAACCATCAACTAACAACCGGTTTTGGGGGGAAGGTGTATTAAAATGGAAAAGACGACATTGGATAGGGCAACCCTTGAGGAGAAGAAATTAAGCGAACTTCAGCCAATCGCTGCTGACCTGGGTATCGCGGGTTCCAAAAGGATGAAGAAACAGGATCTGATCATGGCCATTCTAAAGACTCAGACGGAGGAGGAAGGTCTCCTATTTAGGAAGGGAATCCTCGATATCCTTCCCGAGGGATATGGTTTCTTGAGGACTCAAGGATATCTTCCTGGCGAGAGCGATATCTACGTCTCCCTTTCCCAAATCCGGAGATTCAATCTACGCAGGGGGGACGAAGTTGCCGGGCAGGTTAGACCACCCAAGGATAATGAGAAGTACTACGCTCTGCTTAAAATCGAGGCGGTGAATGGAGAGGATCCCGAAATAGCCCGGACGAGAACATACTTTGAGGTGCTTACACCCATTTATCCCAATGAGAGATTCAAATTGGAAACCGTACCTCAAGAGATAACTCCTCGAATCATCGATTTGATTGCTCCCATAGGTAAAGGGCAGAGGGGACTCATCGTATCTCCACCAAAGGCTGGAAAAACTACCATCCTCAAGCAGGTCGCCAATAGCATCACCACCAACAATCCGGAGGTTCATCTGATAGTGCTTCTGGTGGATGAGCGTCCGGAAGAGGTAACGGACATGGAGCGTTCGGTAAAGGGGGAGGTAGTGAGCTCAACTTTTGATCAACCATCGGAGAATCATATTCAGGTTGCTGAGCTCGTTTTGGAAAGAGCAAAACGCTTGGTGGAACACCGCAAGGATGTAGTCATTCTTCTTGATAGCATCACGCGAATGGCGAGGGCTTATAATCTAACGGTTCCACCGAGTGGGAGAATTCTATCCGGTGGTGTCGATTCAACTGCCCTTTATCCCCCGAAAAGATTCTTCGGATCAGCTCGAAATATCGAGGAGGGAGGCAGTCTGACCATAATAGCCACGACTCTTGTGGAGACGGGAAGCCGAATGGATGAAGTGATCTATGAAGAATTTAAGGGAACTGGAAATATGGAGATACATTTGGATAGAAAACTTGCCGATAAACGTATTTTCCCCTCGATCGACATCGAGAAATCGGGGACGAGGAAGGAAGAACTCCTTTTACCCTCCGATGAAGCTCAATTGATCTGGAAACTTCGCAGAGTTTTGCATGCTCTGGATCCTTCTGCAGCCATAGAGCTCCTCATCGGCAAAATCAAGGAGACGAGGTCGAATAAGGACTTCCTCATGCAAATTCAGAAAGCTCCCATCCAGGAGTATTAACCTCCATCATCAATGATAAGTTTCACCCGTAACCCATGACTATTTATACCTTCCTGTCAAAGGTCGAATAAATATTGGGGAGAATGCTTAATGGAGAAGCTTCAAATAGGGGGACAGGCGGTCCTCGAAGGCGTAATGATGAGGGGCAGGAATCACTGGGTTGTGGCCATCCGGAAACCGAATAAGGAGATCGTGATGGAGGAAAGGAAGATAAATTCGCTTTCGATGCGTTTTCCCTTTCTTAATTATTTCATCTTGAGAGGAGTGCTTGTTTTAATCGAGACCATCATTCTGGCTATACAGGCCTTAAGTCTCTCCGCCCAGGAGGTGGAAGAGGAGGTAAAGATCACCACCAAGGAGATGGTCTTTACCATATCGCTCGCCGTGGTATTGGGTGTAGTTCTTTTTGTTGTCCTTCCCGCTTGGATAGCCAAGCTCCTTGAAGGGTTTGTGAGTGGTCCGCTGACCCTCAGCATTATAGAAGGTCTGGTTAGGATAGCTATCTTCATTGGATATTTATTCACCGTTTCAAGGATGAAGGATATAGCTCGTGTTTTTGAATACCATGGAGCTGAACATAAGGTCATTCGAGCATATGAGTCAGGGGACGAACTTTCCCCCGAGGCTACTTCCAAATACAGTACCTTACATGTAAGTTGTGGGACCAGCTTTTTGCTGGTTGTAATGATTTTAGTCATCTTCGTCTTTGCTCTCTTGGGAAGACCACCCCTTTTAATCAGGATTTTGACGCGTTTGCCCCTTATACCCTTGGTCGCTGGCGTTTCTTATGAGATAATTAAAGTGGCTCGTAAATACCAGGATTCGAATTTTGTGAGGTTTTTGATGGTACCCGGGCTTCTATTGCAAAAAATGACCACGAAGGAACCCTCGATAGATCAATTGGAGGTAGCCATCCATTCTTTGAAAGCACTTTTATCTTTGGAAATGTCCGAGGGTACCGAAGAAGTGGAGGTGTTCCCCTAAAAGCAGAGAGCTCGGAAGCTCCAAAGCTCTGAAAATGGGTACCGAGCCTCTAGCTCCTGAGCCTCTGAGCTATTTAGTGGGTGATTGGAATGTTGGATAAACTTAATGAAATCGAAAAAAGATATGAGGAACTAACCAAAAAACTCAGCGATCCGGAGGTTCTCTCCGATCCCAGGAAATATCGGGAGTACGCAAAGGCTCATGCTGAACTCTCTCCCCTTGTCAACGAGATAAAGGAATATAAAAAAGTCCTCGCGAGTATTGATGAAGCCAAAGAGATGCTTCAGGAGAAGCAAGACCCTGAGATGGAGCAATTCCTCCACAGCGAGTTGCACTCCCTCGATCATAAAAAGAGCGAGTTAGAGGAAGAGCTCAAGGAAATGATGATTGCAAGAGACCCCAATGATGAGAAGGATGTAATCGTGGAGATTAGAGCAGGAGCCGGTGGAGAGGAGGCGAGCCTGTTTGCGGCCGACCTATATAGGATGTATCTCCGATATGCGGATGGCAAGGGTTGGACCACACAGGTTTTGAGCTGTAGTCCATCGGATATGGGTGGTTTCAAAGAGATAATTTTTGAGGTTAAGGGCAAAGGTGCATATGGCAAGCTTAAATACGAATCTGGGGTACATCGAGTTCAAAGAATACCCGTCACTGAGTCTGGAGGACGCATTCATACCTCGACAGCAACGGTGGCTGTGCTTTCCGAGCCCGAAGAGATAGAAGTGGAGATCAACCCCAACGATCTACGAGTCGATGTTTTCCGCTCCAGCGGTCCGGGAGGTCAGTCGGTAAATACGACCGATTCCGCGGTGCGAATCACTCACCTTCCCACGAGTATGGTGGTTAGCTGTCAAGAGGAGCGCTCGCAGCTTCAAAATAGGGAACGGGCTATGCGTATCTTGAGAGCCCGTCTGTACGATAAATTTCGTGAGGAGCAGCAGGCTGAAATCGCTGAGGCAAGAAGACTTCAGATAGGTACGGGGGATAGAAGCGAGCGGATAAGGACATACAATTTTCCTCAAGGTAGGGTGACCGATCACCGTATCGGTCTTACGGTTTATGATCTCGGGTCCATATTGGAGGGAGATCTGGATCGATTCATTCAGGCTCTAGCTGCCGCCGATAGGGCAGAAAGATTGAAGCAAGTAATTTGACTCTCGTCACTCGATACTCGAATCTCGAAAAATTTCGAGCGACGAGTGGCGACGAGGCGAGCGACAGATTGGAGAATCACACCAGTGCAGGAGCTGAAATGTTTCAAGTCCGAACTTTAATGGTTAGGGATGCCTTAAAATTGGTTGCTTCACGTTTGAAGAAACACGGCGTGGAGGGTGCGCGTTTGGAGGCTGAGCTCTTACTTCAGCACATTTTGAACCTGTCTCGAGCCGATCTCTATTTGTACTCCGATAGATTCCTCACCACTTGGGAAAAAGCATTTCTTCGTGAAGCAATTCAACATAGAATCCAGGGGATGCCCATTCAATACATCATCGGTTGGCAGGCTTTTCGCCATTTGAACTTGAGGGTTAGACCCGGTGTTTTCATCCCAAGACCTGAAACGGAGCTGTTGGTCGAGCAGGTGATCGATGTTGCAAAATCAATGGTAAAACCACTTACCATTGTGGATGTGGGCACTGGAAGCGGAGCCATCGCCTTGACCATCGCCCATGAAGTACCCCAAGCTCGTGTTCATGCTCTCGATATTTCCGAGCGAGCACTCAAATTAGCGGAGGAAAATGCGCGCTTGCATAACTTGGAAGACAAAATAATCTTTGTGAGAAGCGAGTTGTTTGAAAATTTGGATCCAAATTTATTGGAGGAAGTGGACATAATAGTCTCCAATCCCCCTTATATCCGCGAGAAGGAGATAGAGAAACTCCCAAAGGAGATTCGCGATTTCGAACCCCGACCCGCTTTAAGTGGAGGAATCGATGGTCTTAAGATTCATAAACGAATCATCGCCGATTCTCCGAGATATCTCCGGGAAGGGGGGTTTTTGGCTCTTGAGGTGGGATTCGACCAGGCTCAAAAGGTTTCAGAAATTCTTCATGGTTCCGGAAATTTCGAGGACATTCGGGTTTTAAGGGATTACTCGGGGATGGATAGAGTCGTTTCGGCGGTAAAACGAAGCCGAGCATTCATAAAAGGGCATAATTAATGTGACCTTTAACCAGTTAGCAGTACCTTATCCATTGTGATAAGGTATTTTTTATTGGACTTAGTTCAGCAAACTCTCTAAGAGCCATCCTTACAGGCGCTAGCCCATGCTTACCGGTAGGCAGGCTTAACGGTTCTCGCATATGCGCCTTCCAGGATACTCTTATATCGAATTATTAAGCGTGAATTATGTCTAGGCTATATTAAAAGATATGAAGTCTAAATTGTGTGAGCTCTACAAACTCAATTTTTTGCCAAAGTACAGTCATTGGAGATTGGGATGAAGACCGAGCTAATAAGAGTGGATGCTCATAGCCCCGATAAATCAATCATTGGGAGAGCAGCTGAGCTAATAAGGGAGGGGAAACTCGTTGCCTTTCCCACGGAGACGGTATACGGCCTGGGAGCAAATGCTCTGGATTCCAGTGCTGTGGGAAAGATTTTTGAGGCCAAGGGAAGATCCTTCAGCAAGCCTCTCGCCGTGTGCATCTCCAACTTCGAGCAATTGAATTTGATTGTAAGAGAGGTGACGCCGGTTGCTAAAAAATTGATGGAGAAATTTTGGCCCGGACCTTTAACTTTGATCCTCCTCAAAACCGATATCATCCCATCCTCGGTGACCTGTGGTGCGGAAACCTTGGGTATCAGATTTCCGGATAATAGGATCGCTCTGGAAGTCATCGAATGTGCCAATACCCCCATCGCCCTTACCAGTGCCAATTTATCAGGTCATCCAAGTCCAAGGACCGCTCAGGAGGTGCTGGCCGATTTGGGAGGGCGAATTGATTTGATATTGGATGGAGGACCTACTAGAATTGGTGTGGTATCAACGGTTTTGGATTTAACGCTTAAACCCCCTCGAATTTTACGCAAGGGAGCCATCGACACTCCGGAGATAAACGAAGTTTTAAAAGAAGCTGGTTTCGAAAGGCAGGAAAATTCCCATCAGAGGTTGAATACTTGAGTTGGGGTTCAGTCATGAGTGTAAAGATTTTATTCGTATGCAGTGGAAATACATGCCGAAGCAATATGGCCGAGGCTTTATTTAAACGATTGCTTTGGGAGAGGTTGGGAGAAGGGGCTTTTGAGATAGAGGTGGAATCCGCTGGGATTACTGCTATTCCCGGAGCCAGAGCCGCTCCTCTCGTGATTGAGGTTATGAGGGAGAGGGGAATAGATTTAAGCTCCCATAAGGCCAAGCGCTTGACCCCCGAACTCATTGAAAGAGCCGATTTAATCCTGGCCATGAACACTCAACACATGAATGCTGTGGTTAAAATGGTGCCCTCGGCCATCGATAAGGTTTTCACCTTGAAGGAATTTGCGGGGGGAAAGAGTCTTATAAGGAACATCCTGGAAAATTGCGAGGCTTATGTGAAATCCACTCAAGAATTGAGCATTGCCGATAGGGCGCGGCAACGGATTGAACAACTCCTCAGAAGATATAACGAGTTAGCTCTGGAGATGGAGGAGATAAGGAAGGAGATAGATTCCCTCAAAGAATCTCTTCCCGAGGATTTGCGATTGGAGAGTGAAAGGCTCATTGGTCTTAAGCGGGGATTCTCCCAATTTGATATCCTTGACCCCGTGGGTAGAGATTACAGGGCATATAAGGAGTGCAGAGAGGAGATAGAGGGAGAGCTTCAAAAATTAATATCCATGCTCATTTAGTCAGGTGTATTATTAACAAGATGGGTTAACACAGTCGGGGTGAAGTGCTCACCTACAACCAGTGAGAGGTGAGATAGTGAAAATAGTTATTGGTGGAGATCATGCCGGGTATGCGCTCAAGGAGAAGTTGAAGAAGTTCTTGGGTGAAAAGGGCATACAGGTTACCGATATTGGAACGAACGGCTTGGAACCGGTGGATTACCCAGATTATGCGGAGAAGGCTGCAAGCTTGGTCGCCAGCGGAGAATACACATATGGAATTTTGGTTTGTGGCACTGGGAATGGAATGGCCATGGCGGCGAATAAGATTCCGGGAATTCGAGCCGCCGTTTGCAATGATTTATATTCCACAAGGTACAGCAGGGAGCACAATGATGCCAATATCCTTGCACTTGGGGCTTGGATCATAGGCTGCGAGCTCGCAAAGAATATAATACACACCTGGCTAAATACGCAGTTCCTAGGAGATCGCCATGCCCATCGAATCAAAAAGATCACCGATATCGAGAAGAGGGTGAAAATTAGAGATTAGGGGGAAAGTGGATGAGCGTCATACGAGGAATCGACCCCGAAGTCGCCAAGGCGTTGGCGGATGAGCTCGATCGCCAGAAAAATACCATCCAGCTCATTGCCTCCGAGAATTACGCAAGCTTTGCGGTTCTTGCTGCTCAAGGTTCTGTTATGACCAATAAATATGCTGAAGGATATCCAAAGAGAAGGTATTATGGAGGCTGCCAATATGTTGATGTCGCTGAGGACTTAGCCCGGGAGCGCGCAAAATTACTTTTCAATGCGGAGCACGTCAACGTTCAACCACATTCGGGGTCACAAGCCAATATGGTTATCTACTTCACCGCCCTTGAAGTGGGAGATACCGTATTGGGATTGGAACTTACCCATGGTGGACACCTGACCATGGGAAGTCCGGTGAACTTCTCGGGTAAGCTCTATAATTTCATCTCCTATGGAGTGAATCGGGAAACGGAGATGTTCGACTACGATGAGATCCGCTTCCTGGCCAAAAAACACCGACCAAAAATGATCGTCACCGGAGCCAGCGCTTACTCTCGAATCATCGATTTCGCTGCCTTTAGAGAGATAGCCGATGAAGTGGGAGCTTTCCTCATGGCCGACATAGCTCACATCGCTGGACTCGTCGCCGCTGGTGTACATCCGAGTCCCCTTCCCCATGCCGAATTTGTGGGAACGACTACCCATAAGACCCTTCGAGGTCCACGCGGGGGAATGGTTCTATGCAAGAAGGAATGGGCAGAAGCCATAGATAAGGCGGTTTTTCCGGAAACCCAGGGGGGACCCTTGATGCACGTGATTGCGGCAAAAGCGGTGGCATTTAAAGAGGCCTTAACGAATGAGTTCAAGGAGTATCAAAAGCAGGTCGTCAAAAATTGTAAGGTACTTGCGGAGACCCTTCAGGAGAAGGGTTTTAGATTGGTCTCCGGTGGAACCGATAATCACCTTTGTTTGGTCGACCTCACGAATAGGGGAATCACCGGTCGGGATGCCGAACTGGCTCTTGATGCCGTGGGCATAACGGTGAACAAAAATACAATCCCCTTTGAAACCAGGGGTCCCTTTATTACCAGTGGGATCAGAATAGGAACCCCAGCCATGACCACTCGAGGCATGAAGGAAGAGGAGATGAGAAGAATAGGTACTTTGATTGCCAAGGTTTTGGACAATATTGGCAAGGAGAGTGTGTATAAGCGGGTTCGAGCCGAGGTAAGAGAGCTCTGTCAGAATTTTCCGCTCTATCCAGAATTGGAGGAGAATTAAAGGATGTCCAAAGGTCGAAAGTCGAAAGTCGAAAGTCGAAAGTCGAAAGTCGAATATCCAAAGTTGACTACGCTGAAGGCGCAAGGAAGACCTTCGTGGGATGAGTATTTCCTGAAGATAACCGAGCTCGTTTCCCATCGCTCTACGTGCTTAAGGAGACAAACGGGTGCCCTCCTTGTAAAGGATAAAAGGATATTGGCCACAGGATATAATGGAGCCCCCACGGGGCTTAAGCATTGCGCCGAGGTCGGATGCCTCAGGGAAAGACAGGGTATCTCATCTGGGGAAAGACATGAATTATGCAGGGGGTTGCATGCGGAACAAAATGTCATCATACAAGCGGCTCTTCACGGAATAGAAATCAAGGGATCAACCCTTTATTGTACTCATCAACCCTGTGTTCTCTGTGCTAAAATGGTCATCAATGCCGGCATAAAGAGGATTTTATTCAAGGGTGGATACCCCGATCCTTTGGCTGAAGGTATTTTACGCGAGGCAAAAGTGGAATTGATTCATTTTGCCCCATAAGGCTCATAGCTCAGTAGCTCGGAAGCTCAGAATGATTTATTTTTTACGGTGAACGGTGAACCGTGAACGGTAAACCATGAGTGACTATTAACTATCGGCTGATTTGGAAGTGCTGCCTGTGCGGGATTACCTACTCGCCTTTGCGGCGGCTATGGTAGTAGCCTATTTTATAACACCCCTCGTTGAGATCTTTGCCATCAAAGTGGGGGTTGTTGATGTACCATCTGAAAGGAAGGTACATGCCGAACCAATCCCCAGGCTGGGCGGCATTGCCATCTATCTCGCTTTTCTGCTCACACTCATCTGGTTTGTAGTCATCGAACGAGAACTGGCGGGAATCCTTTTGGGTGGCACTTTGATGTTGATCCTGGGAATAATCGACGATATCTGGGATCTATCTCCTAAGGTAAAGTTCTCAGGTCAGCTCCTTGCAGCATTAATCCTTCTTTTCTACGGAATACAAATTGAATTCGTGGGTAATCCCCTTGGAGGATTGATCTATCTGGGAGGATGGTCCCTACCTCTCACTCTATTCTGGGTTGTAGGTCTCACGAATACCGTGAATTTCATCGATGGCCTGGATGGTTTAGCCGCTGGTGTATGCGGGATAGCTTTACTTACCCTCTCTTTCTCCGCTCATCAAACTGGTCATATAGATATAGCATTTATCTGCCTCATTTTGGCTGGAAGCGCCCTTGGTTTTTTGAAGCACAATTTCAATCCAGCCAGAATCTTCATGGGGGACTCAGGGAGCATGTTTTTAGGATTCATGCTTGGAGCCATCACCGTGCAGGGTGTGATGAAAAGCATCGCTGCCATAGCTCTTTTGGTCCCCCTCGTGGTTATGGGTGTTCCAATTTTTGACGCTGGCTTTGCCATCTTCAGGAGGTATAAAAATAAGCAGCCGGTAACGCAGGCGGATGATGGTCATATCCACCATCGATTACTCCGCCGAGGATTTAGCCACAGACAAACCGTAATCATCCTTTACCTTTGGTGTTTTATGCTCAGTGCTGCGGCTCTTGCTCTGAGATTTGCTTCTCCCCAGGTCAAGATAGTTGTCTTTGTGTGTTTGGCTATCTTAAGCTTCTTTTTTGAGCGCTACATAGGCATATTTGATGAATTTAGAGAAAAAATAGAGAGAAAATGATATCGACGTAGAAATATATATGGTAATCTACAAGATAAATTCGTTGAACTCAAAGAGAAGGTAAAGTAATGGAAAGCTTCATCATCAGAGGTGGCAACAGACTCGTTGGTAGCGTAATCGTAAGTGGAGCTAAAAATTCTGCTCTTAAACTCATGGCCGCCTCCCTACTCGGTGAGGATGTGAGCGTACTCCGGAATGTCCCCAAGATAAAGGATGTTTATACCATGGCCCAGGTTCTTGAGGTATTAGGAGTTGAAGTGGATTCAAGCCAGGGGGATCAGGTTATCATCAGACCGGGCTCGCACCTCGAGTGTGAAGCCCCATATGAACTAGTGAGTCAGATGCGAGCCTCCATCATCGTTTTAGGACCCCTCCTTGCTCGACTGGGTAGAGCTAGAGTAGCTATGCCCGGTGGTTGCAACATCGGTTCCAGAAAGATCGATCTCCACATTAGGGGATTGGAGACCCTTGGTGCCAAGATAGAGGTGGGGCACGGCTATTTGGAAGCACGGGCTAACGAGCTTAGAGGAGGGTTAATTCCACTCGATTTTCCAAGCGTAGGAGCGACTGAAAATGTGCTCATGGCTGCTACCTTGGCTAGGGGAGTAACCATAATTGAAAATGCTGCTCGGGAGCCTGAGATAGTAGATCTAGCCAATTTCCTAAATCAGATGGGGGCAAGGATTAAAGGAGCTGGAACTTCGACCATCAAGGTGCAGGGAGTGAAAGAGCTTCACGGGGCTGATTACACGGTGATTCCGGATAGGATAGAGGCGGGGACATTCTTTGTTGCTGCAGCGATAACTCAGGGAAATATTCTGGTCAGAAATGCACGGGTGGAACATTTAAATCTTGTTATAAGCAAACTTAAGGAAGTAGGAGTTCAGGTGGAAGAGCTCCCCCAAGGGATTAGAGTCTCCTCCCAGGATAGACCCCAACCCGTGGATATAGCCACTCTCCCATATCCCGGCTTTCCTACCGATATGCAGCCCCAAATGATGGCTCTCTTATCCCTAGCTCGGGGCACGAGCATCATCACCGAGAACGTCTTTGAAAGCAGGTTCACCATCGTGGATGAGTTAAACCGAATGGGCAGTAACATTTGCATACGGGATCATCATGTGATCATCCGAGGGGTGCAAGGACTAACCGGGGCACCGGTCAAGGTTCCAGACTTGAGGGGAGGAGCCGCTTTAGTTCTTGCGGGACTCGCCGCCGAAGGGGTAACTGAGGTCAGGGATGTTCACCATATAGATAGGGGATATGAAAATTTTGAGCATAAGCTGAGAGCTTTGGGAGCGGATATCAATCGGGTGACCAAATACGCTATGTACGATTCGGGATACATAAGATCGGAGACTCAATTCACATCTCGCGATACGGGATACACAATCCAGCCTTAATCCTTATGGCTTACAGCTAAGGAGGTTATTATGTTGGATATAGAAGCCATCAAGAGCGTCATACCTCATAGGTATCCTTTCCTTTTAGTGGATAGGATTCTCGAGCTGGAACGGGGTAAACGTGCCGTGGGGATAAAGAATGTTTCCGCCGATGAACCCTTTTTCATGGGACATTTCCCAGAGTATCCGGTGATGCCTGGTGTGCTCATCGTGGAAGCCTTAGCTCAGGTTGGAGCGGTGGCTCTTTTGAGTTTGGAAGAAAACAGGGGGAAGTTGGCGCTCTTTGCGGGGATAGATAATTTTCGATTCAAAAAAGAGGTGCGCCCCGGCGATCAACTTCGGTTAGAGGTACAGATCGTAAAGGCTAGGGGTGCTATCGGCAAGGGGCAAGCCACTGCCTTCCTCGATGCTGAAATTGCAGCCCAAGGCGAGCTCCTTTTCGCCATCAAATAAATCTTCTCGTTTCTGTCTTTGTGAAAGGAGATAAAGATGAGGGGGGAAATCCTTAAAACCTCAATCACAAGATGCTTGATAATCTTTCTATCCATTGTACTCCTCGGAGCAATTCTGATGGGATGTCTACCCCGCAAGGAGAAAAAGGAGGTTGAGAAGAAGAAAGTAAAGGTCACCAAAGAGAAAAAGAGGGAAAGAGAGGAAGAAAAACCGGAGACGATGGTAATCACGCTTTACTTTGGCGATGAACAGGCAGAATACCTTTTACCTGAGAAAAGAGAAATACCCAGGACTGAAGCCATTGCCCGGGTTGCCATTGAGGAGTTAATAGAAGGACCGAAAGAAAGTGGACATTTCCCGACGATCCCGGAGGGAACGAGACTTTTGGGCATCAGAATCGAGGATGGAATTGCCCATGTGGATTTCTCCGAGGAGCTTGTGGAAAGACATCCAGGTGGTAGCGCCGGCGAAACCATGACCATCTACTCGATAGTGAACACCCTCGCAGAGTTTCCAAGCATTCAAAGGGTTAAATTTCTCGTGGAAGGAAAGGAGATAGAAACTCTCGCGGAGCATATGGATCTCACAGAACCCATCGCCCCCGACCCAGATTTAATCCGCCGTTAACCCCTTCTTTGAGCTCGAAAATTGTGAAGTTCATTACCCTGAACGTCCACGAAGATTAATTTTAATGAAATTTTAATAAACAATTAACGATATCTAGCAAGGATTAAAGGGAGAACTGGGTATAATAACAAGAAAGACATCATGGCTGTTCTAGAGAAGATCAGTTTTTATTCTAACCAAATAAATTTCTGAAAGTTTAAAAGGGGTGCCCATATGCACAAGAGAAAAACCAAGATAGCGCTATGTATTCTTGTAACTTGTCTTCTCTTTATCACCTCAGCGATTTCCTCCTATGCCCAAAGCTGGAGTGCATCCATCAATACCTCTCAGAATTCAAGTCGGTCTCGCAACCCCAGTCTCGCTATGGATTCCTCCAATGGTATCATTCACATGGTCTGGACGGACAATATCTCCGGCAATGATGAAATCTATCATCGAAAATTCGATGGTAACTCTTGGAACTCTCAGGTGAATATCTCCAATACTTCCGGCTCATCGGATGAACCCTCAATCGCCGTTGACTCCTCAAGGAATGTCCACGTGGTCTGGATGGATTATTTGGTGGATAACTACGAAATCTGCTATGCGAAATTCGACGGCACCTCCTGGAGCTCTCCCCGAAATATATCAAATACTTCTGCTATCTCTTGCTCTCCATCAATAGCCATTGACGCAGGTGGAAACGTGCACGTGGTCTGGGACGAGAGTAACGATGTTTACTACACCAGATTCGACGGCACCTCCTGGAGCACCCCAGTCAAAATATCGACTCTTCATAGACCAGCAGAGGGTGCCAAACCTACCATAGCTGCGGATAAAAATGGCAACGTCCACGTTGTATACAGGCGGGACTTCCTCGTTCAGTTGGATCCCCCCGTATATAACTACGAAATCTGCTACACCAGATTCGACGGCACCTCCTGGAGCACCCCAGAAGATATATCTTATACAACCAACACCGAACCCTCGAGGAAACCTACCATAGCTGCGGATAAAAATGGCAACGTCCACGTCGTTTGGGAGAAGGCGGTCATATCAACCAACTATGAGGTATATTACAGGAAGTTCAATGGTACTTCGTGGGAACCTCTCTCCAACCTATCCGGTTCCCCGGCTTTTTCCTATAATCCCTCAATAACTACGGATAAAGGTGGCAATGCCCACGTGGTCTGGCATGAAGCAACTGCGCTGACTAATCGTGAGATATACTACAAGAAATTCGACGGCACCTCCTGGAGCTCCGTTGTAAATTTATCGAATAATTCTGGAAGATCTGAAAATCCCTCCATAGTGGCGGATGCGGGTGCCAATCCCCATGTAGTGTGGCAGGATAGCACCCCTGGAAACTGGGATATTTACTATACCAGGTTGAATGTCCTTGATTCTCCCAGCGGTGGTGAAAAATGGATTGGTGGAAGTACTCACGCCGTTACCTGGACCATATCAGGGGGAACGGCACCATACACCATTAATTTATATTACTCCACCAATGGAGGCTTAACCTATCCGAATACCATAACTACGAACATAACACAATCGAGCATCGGTGGAGGCAGTTTCAGTTGGATCTTGCCTTTGATCAATTCCTCTACGGTCTGTGTCAAGATCGTGGTCACCGATGCGGATGGTGATTCCTGGTCCGATACGAGCGATGCCAACTTCACCATAGATTCAACGCCTCCGAGCACCCCAGTTGTAACCGACGACGGCGACTATACAAGCACTGCTGATCGACTTCACGCGAGTTGGACATCCTCCGATCCGCAAAGCGGTATAATGGAATACCAGTATGCAATAGGCACATCACCTGGGGCTACCGATGTTGTTCTCTGGACCTCTGTGGGTTCTTCGACCAGTGTCACCAGAACTGGTCTCAACCTGGGGAGGGGTAGGACTTATTACTTCGCGGTAAAGGCAAAGAATGGAGTTGGACTCTGGAGTACACCTGGAGTAAGCGATGGAATCATGATAATATTTCCCGATGTTCCCCCGGGTTTTTGGGCTTTCAATGAAATCATGTCCATGGCCAGCCAAGGGATAATCTCAGGTTACGCCGATGGCTACTTCCGCCCGGCGAATCCCGTCACCAGGTCCCAGTTCACCAAGATGCTCGTGAACTCCCTGGGAATCCCCCTAAACACCCAGTAC
>JBFMAG010000085.1:21144-37461 GCA_040755895.1 Actinomycetota bacterium
TAGCCACAAACACTCGATACCAAGGATACTTTCCCGATGTTCCACCAAACCACTGGGCTTGGGATTACATAGAGACCGCCAGGGACCGAGGCATCGTAAAAGGCTATGCCGATGGTCTGTTCAGACCCGAGGCATGGGTGAGGAGGGACCAAACGGCGGTGATGATTTACAGAGCCATATTTGGTCCTTCAGGCGATGTTGGCTGGGTTAGAGAAATCATCGACTTAACTCCCTATTGTGGTGGTTTAGCGACGCTGGACTGGCGCTGGCACACCGATGGTGAAGGCGTAGGTGAAGGTATGTACATCGATGACATCCTAGTTACCGGTGTTCCCAAACCATAAAAGGCAGGAATCGACCAAATATAGCTAACTATTTTATGAGATTACATATTTTAAATGAGTATTTATAAACTATGGAGTTTTAAGCTCCATAGTTCTTTGTGTGGGCTTGTTTATGATCTTAGAAAATTGTAATATCAAAAAACGTAAGCTTCAGAAGAGGGACAATTTTTCCGAGTATAAGAATGGGATGGGTATTATAAATTAATAAGGGGTTATCGAGAAAATGTTGAAAAGAATAGCTGCTTTTGCAATCACAATTTCAATCTTGTTGATGCTACTTCCGGGGTCCGCTGGAGCTGCGCCTTACGAGTACACTTTCTACATCACGCCCAACTGTGGTATCCCTGGAGACTATAACTCAGCCTATCAAAAGCTCGTGGATATGAAGACGAGGCTTGGGACAGGACAGTACTATGCCAGAACCGGTTTTATGGCTTGCTGCTATTACATGGGTGAGACCAAGGGAAGAGCGAGTGACTTCGAATTTGATCCCTCGCACTTGGAATATATCCTGAAGTTGGCGAAGGACATAAATTTTCCCGTGGTCATCTGCTTCAATGGTGGACCATGGGCTGACCTTGCGAATCCAGATCGCGATATCATCTCTTATTTAGAGCAAGATCCAATGCATTGCCAATGGAGGGATAGTGGTATCGTTCCCGAAGACGATGGAACGGGACTCAAGCGCTTATTAACCTATAATAACTGGGGTTCCCGAGCGGAGGCGAGGAAAGGTTACAGAAAGAGAAACCTTCAGGCTGCAGCTAGAGTGGTTACCCAATTTTACCGGGAGAATCCCGATATTTTAATCGCTGTTACTATAGACCCCGAGATTTTCATGAGTCCCTTCTTCATCACCGATTATAATCCAGATACGATAGCCGAATTTAGGCAATTTGAGAGAGATGAGCGCTTCAAGGGCAATCTGAATGCATTCAATCAGGCTATGGGAACCAATTTTAACAGCTGGGATGAGGTTGTCCCACCAAGAGGAAACCCTTTGGTGGGAAATCCTCTTTGGGAGGAATGGACCAATTTCAGGATTGGGCTCGTGTATCTTGAAGTACAAAGAGAAGTTGATTGGATAAGGGAAGCTGGTCTCCCCGCCTCAAAGATATTCACCCATCAGACCGTGCGCACCGACAATACTTACTGGATGCGCTACATTTTGTGCAGTACTCTGGATACAGCCCATGTTAATGAAGGATCGTTGGGAATCACTACCCTCCAAAATGTGTGCTTTGACGAAGCTCTATTTGCCGCTGCTCGAGGCTTGAGTCCAAACTGGGGCATCTTTGAATTTAACCCGAGTCTGGAGAGTGGACCGGATTACAATCGATGCCTGAGTGCTCTAAAGGTGGCATATAAGCATGGTGCTCACATAATAGCTCCTTATACGTGGGATGGAGAGGGGAGGGAGCCCTTTTATAACATCAAAGACACAGCCTTTGAGAGAGCTATCAGGGATTTCATAGATAATCTCAGTACGCGTTTCCGTGATGTCCCGAGGGATTTTTGGGCATATAACGAAATCGAAAGTATAGCCCAGCAGGGGATAATCTCAGGTTACGCTGATGGCTACTTCCGCCCGGCGGATCCCGTGTTCAGATCCCAGTTCACCAAGATGCTCGTGAACTCCCTGGGACTCCCCCTAAACACCCAGTACAAGGGATACTTCACCGATGTTCCTTCAAACCACTGGGGGTGGCAATACATCGAGACGGCCTATGAAAGGGGCATCGTCAAGGGCTACGGCGATGGAAGATTCGGTCCCGAGGATATGGCAACCAGGGCCCAGCTTGCCAAGATACTCGTTTTGGGACTCGGAATATCTCTGAACACCCAGTACAGGGGGTACTTCCCCGATGTCCCATCAAGCCACTGGGCGTGGCAGTACATCGAGACCGCCAAGGATTATAGGATAATACAAGGCTACCTCGATGGAAGGTTTAAACCCGAAGAGATTGTGAGGAGAGATCAGACGGCGGTGATGATCTCCAGAGCCAAATCAGCACCCTAAAAATACCTTTACCGTCTCGGTGTAATCTCAGGTTTATTTTTGGCTTAATTTGTGCTAATCTATCCAAGACTTCTTTTTTCACTTCGTTTTAATTTGAGGGGAATATGGAAGAGGATTTTTTACCTCTGGCCAAAAGTAAATCCAAGTTATCGCCGGTCATAAAGATTTTATTACTTCTTTTTGCCATCTTTCTTGTGCTCGCCGCTTGTGGCTACGCTTACGTGAAATACGTGGAAGGCCGACTCCACAAGGATGGGGAACTTGCCCGTGCCCAGAAAGTTATGTCGGAGCCTCTCCCAAACGAACCCATCAATATTTTGCTCCTGGGCAGCGATTCTTCTCGAGGGGAGAGAGCTCGGGCTGATGCCATTATCTTATTGCGTCTCGATCCACCGAGGAAGAAAGCTGTTTTGATCTCCATCCCTCGGGATATGCGAGTCAAAATACCCGGTAGAGGTCATAAGAAGATCAACGCCGCTAATGCCTATGGTGGTCCCAGGCTCGTGATCTTAACAGTAGAGGATTTCACGGGATATCCCATCCATCACTTCGTGGGGACGGATTTTGAAGGTTTTAAGAAAATGGTTGATGCTCTTGGGGGAATCGAGATATATGTGGACGAGCCCATAATAGATAAATCACGAAAGTATGCCATGCATATTCCCGCAGGTTATCATAAATTCGATGGTGAAACCGCCCTTAACTATGTACGATACAGACATGGTGATCCCAAGGGCGATTTGGGACGAATCGAACGCCAGCAGAAGTTCCTCGAAGCTTTCATGGATAAAGCTTTGAGGCTAAAACATGTTTTAAAGATGCCCACCCTTGTGAATATATTCGCGGATAATAGCCGAACCGATTTAACTATATCGGAGATGATTCAACTTGCCACCTTCCTCAAATCCCTTAAGAAAAAGGATGTGGAGATGGTTACTCTACCCGGAACACCCAAGACAATCAAGGGGGTAAGCTACATCATCCCGGACGAGGAAAGAATTGAAAAAATATTATATCATGTGAAGAAAGGACTCTCCCTCAAGGAATTTAAAGAGGGTAAAGATTATGCACATTAAGGCATTGTGAGGTGAGAGAATGAAGGCTCTTATATTAGCTGGTGGAGAAGGAACACGTCTCCGACCCATAACCCATACCAGCGCTAAGCAACTCATACCCGTAGCTAACAAGCCCGTCCTTTTCTATGCCATTGAGGCGATAAAGGAGGCTGGAATCGAGGATATTGGTATCATCGTGGGATATACGAAGGATGAGATAAAGGCAGCGGTCAGGGATGGAAGCGATTGGGGAGTCAAAGTAACATATATAGAGCAAGAGGCACCGTTGGGTTTGGCTCACGCGGTGAAAATAGCCCAGTCCTATCTCGGTGAGAAGCCCTTTGTCATGTTTCTAGGGGATAACATAATCAAAGAGGGAATAACCCCTCTGGTAAAGGAGTTCGTGAGGAAAAAACCGAATGCCCAAATCCTCCTTGCCAGGGTGAAGGATCCTCAACGTTTCGGGGTCGCTGAACTGAGGGATGGAAAGGTTGTACGTCTAATCGAGAAACCAAAGGAGCCACCGAGCGATCTCGCCTTAGTCGGTGTTTATATGTTCGATAAACATGTTTTCGAAGCGGTGAATAATATCAAACCTTCCTGGCGAAATGAATTTGAGATCACCGATGCCATCCAATATCTAATAGATCATGGATACAATGTGCAACCTCATATCATCAACGGCTGGTGGAAGGATACGGGGAAGCTGGAGGATCTTCTGGAGGCAAACCGGTTACTCCTCGAAGATATCAAGAGCAAATGTAAAGGATTTGTGGATAGTACTTCCCGGCTAATAGGTAAGGTGATAATCGAAGAGGGGGCAGAGGTTCTAAACAGCACGATCAGGGGTCCAGCGGTAATAGGTGCGGATAGTAAGATCGTTAATTCCTTTATTGGTCCCTTCACTTCCATTTATTATCAAGTAACCATCATGAATAGTGAGATCGAACACAGCATAGTCTTGGAGAAGAGCGTGATTTCCGATATCGCCAGGATAGAGGATAGCCTAATCGGGAAGAACGTGGAGGTTTCCAAGTCTCCCTTAAAGCCCAAGGCTTATAGGTTGATGCTCGGCGATAGCAGCAAGGTTGGAGTACTTTAAGTCGGTTAAAAGTTAAATTCGAGGTTCAAGGTTATAGGTGGTGGGTAGGGTGGCTCTTGAGATGCTTAATTCTTAATCCTTACAGCTTAATACAATTGGCTTTTAACTGAGCTTATGGAGGTTGGAATGATCAAGGGTGTGCAGATCAAAAAATTGCGGCTAATCCCCGATGATCGGGGATTTTTGATGGAGATGTTGAGGTGCGATGATCCCCTCTTCGAAAGATTCGGTCAGGTTTACATCACTGGATGCAAAAGGACTGTGGCCAAAGCCTGGCATTACCACAAACAGCAGACGGATCACTTCGTCTGCGTCTCCGGCAAAGCTTTGGTGGCTCTCTGCGACCTCAGAGAGAAATCTCCCACCTATAAGCAGGTTGATGAGTTCATTCTAGAGGCTCCTCCCTGTGAGAAAAATGAGCCAATTCTACTTAAGATTCCCCCCTACGTAGCTCATGGATTCACGGCTTTTGATTGCGAGGAGACTCGCATTGTGAATGTGCCCACACTTCCCTATAGATACGATGATCCGGATGAGTATCGCTTTCCATGGAATAGCGAGGAAATCCCGTATAAGTGGCCCTCATATGTAACCAGAGGAGGCTGAGTTGCCGGCAGCCGGCAGAGGGGGAAGAAAATAGGAGGAAAGAATCATGAAATTATTAATAACGGGAGGAATGGGTTTCATAGGCAGCAATTTCATCCGCTATTTGATTAACAAGTACCCAGATTATCGGATTATTAATCTTGACATTATGAGTTATGCTGCTAACCCCGACAATTTGCGGGATATTGAAGGAAACCCCAGATATAAATTTGTCAAAGGCGATATCTGCGATCCTCAAATCGTTGATGAATTGGCAAAGGATGTCGATGTCATCATTAACTTCGCCGCTCAGTCTCACGTTGATCGGTCGATTTTGGGACCCGAGAGTTTCATCAAAACCGATATTTACGGCACCTATGTGCTCCTCGAGGCTGCCAAAAAATATGGGCATGAAAGGTATGTTCAGATCGGTACAGACGAATGTTATGGCTCCATCGAGAAAGGATCGTTTAAGGAAAGCGATCCGTTGAATCCCTCGAGTCCCTATGCTGCCTCAAAGGGTGCTGCTGACCTTCTGGTTCATTCCTACTGGGTCACCTTTGGACTCCCGATTTTAATCACCAGAAGCAGCAACAATTTTGGTCCCTATCAATATCCCGAGAAACTAATCCCTCTGTTCATCACCAATGCTTTAGAGGATGAGCCCCTTCCGTTGTATGGTGATGGAAGGAACGTAAGGGATTGGATATACGTAATTGACAATTGTGAAGGCATCGATTTTGTCCTGCATAAAGGTAAAGAGGGAGAGATTTATAATATCGCCGGGGGGAATGAAAGGACCAATTGGGAGATCACCGAGATCATCTTAAGAGAGTTAGGTAAACCCAAGAATCTAATCAAATTCGTCAAAGATAGACCCGGTCACGACAGGCGGTACTCTTTGAATTGCCAAAAAATCCATCAACTGGGCTGGAGACCTCGCCACAATTTTGAGGATGCCATGAGGGAAACCATAAGGTGGTATGTTGATAATCGCTGGTGGTGGGAGAGGATAAAGTCCGGTGAATTCAAGGAATATTACCGGAAAATGTACCATGGTCGATAGATATCGAGAAACTAGGTAAAGCAGAGAAATATGGGAATAAAAAAATTCCTTCGAAAATCAATTTTAGCTCTCTTCCTTTTGTTCCTCATCATCGCGGTTCTTTCCTGCGGGCGAAAAGGGGATTGGCGGAAGAGGATCAAATCCATACCCGAGGCGAAGGAAAAACCCTCGCAAGTCTGTCCCATCTGCGGTATGGAAGTCGCTTCAAGTGAGGTCTCTCATCGACCGATAGCTGTTATCGTTGAAAATTTAGTGAGCATTAGACCCCAGTCAGGCTTGGATAAAGCATGCGTGGTTTTCGAAGCTTTAGCTGAGGGAGGTATAACTCGTCTTTTGGCGATATATTTCCACCAAGATGCGAATGTAATTGGACCGGTTAGAAGTGCCCGACCATATCATGTGGCCCTTGTCCCTGGATTCGACGCAATTTTTGCTCACTGCGGAGGTTCGCCACGTGCTATGAATGCCATAAAAACCTCGGGAATTGCCGATCTCGATCAATTTGCCTTTCCCCAGGCCTATTGGCGGGTTAGGGGGATAAAAGCACCGCACAATCTTTTCACCAGTACAAAAGGTATCAGAAATGTCGCACGGAAAGTGGGTTTGGAAAAGGGTGTATTATATCGGGGGTTCAAACATAAACCCGATGCACCTTTAAAGAAACGTCCCGAGGGTCAGAAGATCACCATCAATTTTTCATCTCCAGCTTATAAGGTGCAATACAGCTATGATAGGAAATCCAATTCCTATCTGCGTTTCAATGGGGGGGAGCCCCACATGGAGAGAACCACTGGATCGCAACTTCAACCGAAGAATGTGGTGGTCATGTACTGTCCCACGGAGATGTACGATATTCAACGTTTGAACATCCAAGTGGTGGGTAAAGGAAAGTGTTTGGTTTTTAGGGACGGAATCGTCGTTGAGGGGATCTGGCATAAAGCTGGCGAAAGATCGGAGCTAAGCTTCAAGGATGAACATGGAAGCGAGATTCCCTTTAATCCCGGTCAGATTTGGGTCGAAATTGTAAAACCCGGCACCGGTGTCAAGTATTAGTTGAAGATTGAGGTTGAGGGTTCAAGGTTGAAGGTTCAAAGTTGAAAGGTTGTAAGTCGAAGGGTGAGGTGTTGATGGGGAAGGAGGTCTCCCCTTGAAGGTTGTGGTGACTGGGGCGAAGGGTCAACTTGGTGCAGATCTCATTGATGTTTTGGGGAAAGCACACCGGGTTTTCGGTTTTTCCCATGAAGATATGGATGTCACCGATTTCGCCAGGGTTACGGAGGTCATCGGCGATTTATCCCCCGATATGGTGATCCATGCTGCTGCTTATACCGATGTGGATGGGTGTGAACTTAATCCCGATAAGGCGTTTAAGGTTAATGCTTTGGGCACTCAAAATGTTGCTGTAGCATGCCAGAAAACCACCTCAATCATGCTCTATATAAGCACCGATTTTGTCTTCGATGGAAGAAAAACCGAACCGTACACGGAATTCGACACCCCTAATCCCATAAGCGTTTATGGTTCCTCGAAACTAGCGGGGGAGCGTTATGTGAGCTCTCTTTTACTTAGATATTTCATCGTCCGTACCGCCTGGCTCTATGGCAAGCATGGCAAGAACTTTGTGAAGACCATCCTTAGATTGGCGGAGGAGAGGGAGGAGCTGAAGGTGGTAAACGACCAGATTGGTTCCCCGACCTACAGCCTTGACTTAGCCCAGGCAATTGCTAAACTTATTAATACCGAGTGGTACGGTATTTATCACATCACTAACAGCGGAAACTGTTCCTGGTTCGATTTTGCAAGGAAAATATTAGAATATGCGGGGAAGAAAGAGGTTAAAGTTAAACCCATCGGCTCTGTAGAACTCAATCGCCCTGCCAAAAGACCAGCATTCTCAGTCCTTAGAAATTATTGTTTAGAACTACGTGGACTCCCCGCCTTGCGAAATTATGAAGACGCTTTAAAAGAATATCTTTCAGCTTAAGCTCCGAGGAGAAATCATTAAATGGTGGAGAAATTAAAGGAGCTCTTCGTCTTCCGCGAGCTCCTACTTAACTTGATAAAGAGGGAATTGAAAGTAAAATACAAGAAATCCATATTGGGGTTTTTCTGGTCGCTTCTGAATCCGATATTAACCACAATCGTTTTCACCTTCGTTTTCGCTGTTCTTCTTAGGATTCAGCCTCCGGTACTTCGATATGGAACAATTTTCAGTTTTCCAGTTTTTCTACTTTGCGCCCTTTTACCCTGGAATTTCTTGAGCATTTCTCTTTCACTTTCCATAAATTCGATTGTTGGCAATGGAAATTTGGTTAAAAAGGTATATTTCCCTCGTGAGATTTTACCTTCCTCAACGGTTCTCGCCAATTTAATCAACTTTTGCTTGGAACTTTTGGTTTTATTCATGCTTTTGACGTTCTTGGGTTCAAGGTTCTTCATCTACCTGCCCCTTCTAATTGCGATTACGATCATACAAACCCTGTTCACCATCGGGATGTGCCTCATCTTTTCCTGTCTCAATGTTTACTTTAGAGATATCCAGCATTTATTGGGCATCATCTTAATGATTTGGTTTTACGCCACCCCGATCATTTATCCCTTTGAGTACGTTTTACAGATGTCCCATAAACTTCCGTGGCTTCCATTCGCTTATAAGCTTAACCCAATGGCAACGTTCGTATTGGCCTATCGCAGTATTCTCTATGACTGCCAACCCCCGAGTTTCTTTCTCCTGGGATATGCCGTGGTTGTATCATTGCTCACGCTTTATTTCGGATACCTATTTTTCAATACATACGAACCCACTTTTGCCGAAGAGATCTAAGTGGATGTGAGTGTGATGCTTGGGACAAGATTTGGGAGGGCAAAGGATATAGGCGATGAAATGGCCGTAGAGGTCAATCACCTTTGGAAGAAATTCCGACTCTATCACGAGAAACAGCACACGCTAAAATACGCTCTACTCAGCGGGCGCAGATCGATTTTCGAAGAATTTTGGGCATTGAAGGATATCCATTTCATCTTGAAAAGGGGTCAAACTCTGGGAATCATCGGAGAAAATGGTTCTGGGAAAAGCACTTTACTCAAAATTTTGGCTAGGATTTTGCGTCCCGATAAAGGGGAAGTGAGCACAAAAGGAAAGGTTTCAGCCTTACTTGAGTTGGGAGCCGGTTTTCACCCGGAACTTTCGGGTAGAGAAAATGTTTATTTAAATGGTTCAATTCTGGGCTTAAGTTATAGGGAAATCAACCAGAAATTCGATGAGATTGTAGGCTTCGCCGAGCTTGAAAGATTCATTGATATGCCCATAAAAAACTACTCATCCGGCATGTATATGAGACTGGCTTTCGCCATCGCTGTCAATGTCAACCCCGACATATTACTCATCGATGAGATTCTGGCCGTGGGAGACGAAGCTTTTCAAAGAAAATGTCTGGAGAAAATGTATGATTATAAGACCAGGGGTAAAACCATCGTTTTTGTCTCCCATAGCATGGATCATATCCGGAACATGTGCGATGAGGTCATTTGGTTAAAAGGGGGAGAAATTAAAGCCAGGGGTAACCCAAATAAGGTCGTCAACGCCTATATTCAGTATGTGAATTTGGAGGAGCAAAGGAAGGGTAAAGCCCAGCAACAGGTTGAGGGATCGAGATGGGGCTCAAGGGAGATAGAGATAAACAGGGTGGAATTCCTCGCCGATGGTGGGCAATCCAAAACGTTATTCGAAACTGGAGAGAAATTCATCGTGAGGATCAACTTCAAGGCTCATAAGAAGATCGAGAAACCAGTTTTCGGTATCCGTATAGATCGTGCCGATGGCGTTTGTGTAGCAAGACCAAGTACCAAGCTCAATAACGTATTCATCGATTCAGTCCAAGGCGAAGGCACAATCGAATATGTTGTAGACTCCCTGCCACTGCTTCCAGGCTCATATCTCGTCACGGCAGCGATCTATGATTATCATTGTCTACATTCCTATGATCACCATGAACAGCTGTATGAATTTCAAGTCACACCGGGTCGAGAAAAAGAATCCTATGGGGTCGTTAAAATTCCCGGTCAATGGAGCATAATTGAGCAACCTCGCGGTTCTCTCACCAGTGGGTAGAATGAGGTGTCTTTTAAATATGAGAAGAATTGTGATCGCCGGCGCAGCGGGGTTCAGCAACATTGGTGACGATGCGATCCTAATCTCCATGATCGGGGAGTTGAAGAAGGAGATAGGTCAGGCTGAGCTTTCGGTTATCGGAGGCGATTTAGACCTTCCAATATCTAGGGATGTACGAAGGATCGTGCACACCGACGAAGCAAAAATCTTTCAAGCCATAAGTGAAGCCGACCTGGTCATAGTCGGCGGCGGAGGGTTATTTTATGATTGCAATTTTCACCTGAACGTAAATGACTTCTTTAAAGGTCGGCATTATGGGATATTATTCTTTCTTTATCTTGCGCTCCTGGCAAAGATGTTGGGAAAACCCGTTATGCTTTATGGTGTGGGAATAGGACCCCTACTGTTGCCATCCACAAGAAGATTGGTCTCATTTGTTCTGGATAGGATGGATGTGATAAGTTTAAGGGATGCGGAATCCTCCATAGAGTTAAAGAGGTTGAGGGTGAATGGTCCGGAAATAGCGGTCACGGTCGATCCGGCCATTGGTTTGACTCCCGCCCCGAAGGAGCGAGTGGTGGGAATATTGCGGGGGGAAAAAGTCTCTTTGGAAAAACCCTTAATTGGTATAAATGTTAGACCATGGTATCATTACCAGGGATTTAGATCTCATAGGATGCAGGAGAAGCACAATCGATATAAACGGACCATAGCAAGGGTAGCCGATTTCCTGGTTCAAAAGTTCGATTCTGAGATCGTCTTCATCCCCATGCAGCGATTGTACGATGATGACCATCAATTATGCCATGAGCTGGTGGAGGAAATGAGGTTCAAGGAGAGGGCGAAAATTCTTTCGGATTCTTATAATCCACATGAAATCAAGGGGATTGTGGGGAGGCTAGATTTGATGATTGGGACTCGTCTTCATTCTGCCATCTTTGCGGCATCTATGGGCACGCCCATTATCGGGATAATTTATGATGGAAAGGTGAGAAGCTTCCTGCAATTAATCGGTCAGGAAGAAAGATCCATATCTATAAATGAAATTCGTTTCGAAAGGCTTTGCGAGATTATTGATGAAGTTTGGACTTCAAGGCGGAGAATCCCTTCTGATCTGAGAGTAAAGACGGAGCAACTTTTGAGGAAGGCTGAGGAAAACCCCAAGCTCGCTGCAGGATTACTGAGGGGGCAGTAATGCCATCTTCGATCAAGAACAGGGGAAAAATAGAGAAGATCCTCTTACAAATCCGGCCGGATTATTTGGATGCCTATGGAGGAGATAGTACGCAGCTCCTCAAAACGCGTGAGGCTCTGATGAGGTGTGGGATACAGGTTGATATCTCAACGGAGCTTGAACCCGATTTGACCGAGTATGATCTGGTCCACTTATTTAATATTACCCGAGTTGATGAGACTTATCACCAGGCTTTAAACGCCTTTAAGCGGGGTAAACCAATAGTCCTTTCTGTCATATATTGGACCTTAGATGAATTGGAGAATTGTAAAGGGATTCCACCCATTCTCTTCGAAAACGACGAAGGCTTAAGTAAAATAAAAGAGAGTATCTTATCGACGGGAAAGAGTATAAATACTCAGTATTTGAGCAAGAATTCATGGGAGAGAAATATCTTTAAAAATAAGCAGAGGGTGGTTTTACATATTAGCGATGTTTTGCTCCCAAATTCGCGAACCGAGTTGGATTTGTTGAAGCATTTGTATAATTTGTCCAGCCCAAAATATCACATCGTACCCAATGCTGCTGATCTCAGTTTTGCGGATGCTAAATGCGACGAATTTGTGAAGAAATATGGTTTAAAGGATTTCGTATTATGCGTTGGGAGAATTGAAAGACGAAAAAATCAACTCTCCTTGCTCTACGCACTCCGTGACATCGATATACCCATCGTCCTTGTGGGTGATATTTTAGATCAAGAGTATTTTTCACTGTGTCAGAGGTATGCCAATGAGAAAACTCACTTCTTGGGTTCTCTTAAGTATAATGAATTGGGTCCAGTATATGCAGCAGCGAGGGTGCATGCCCTTCCCAGCTGGTACGAAACACCAGGCTTAACAAATCTTGAAGCTGCATTGGCGGGGTGTAACATCGTCTGCACAAACAGGGGTTCAGCAAAGGAATATTTTGGAGAACTTGCCCGGTATTGTGATCCAACGGATCCAGAGTCCATAAAGAAGGCAGTTTGCGAAGCCTTTTACTCCCCTCGCCAAAATAAGCTCAAAGATATAGTTGCAGCTAGGTTTACCTGGGATAAAGCTGCAAGAGAAACCATACTCGGTTACGAATTGGCTCTGAAAACTCACTCGGGGAGGAGGAGAAAAGTGGGTTCGGATATGGATTTTGAAGCCTCTAAAGAAGTCGTCGAAAATCTTGAATTGCTGGCGGAGCAGCAAAATGCCTATATTGCCCACCTTAAGAAGCTAGTCGACGAGAATTTAATTAAAATTGCCCATCTGGAAAGGCAGATTGCTCAGAATGAAGAACAAATCAGGAGGTTATCCGAGGAAATAAGCTCAAAGGAGAATAGCATCCGAGAGCTATCGGCAAGCTTGGAGAGAATTAGGTCCACTTCTGCTTATCGCGTGTATAGATATTTTAAGGACCGAAGATTCTTCTCGGCAAGGTGATATTTAAAAGGAGAGGATTTTCTTGGCAATCGGGTATCTCGGCGGGAAGCAATTCCTGCCTGCCGGTGGGCACGGTCCACAAGTCTCAGTGATAGTGGTAAATCTAAATGGCAAGGAACATTTGGGAGAATGTTTTGCCTCTCTGCATGAGCTCAACTATCCCAAGGACAAACTCGAGGTCATTTTGGTGGATAACGCTTCCACCGATGGTTCCGCGGATTATGTTAAGGAAAATTTCCCCTGGGTGAAGATCATTCAAAACAAGGAAAATGTGGGTTTCGCGGCGGCTATCAATATCGGTGCCAGGAAAGCCCTGGGAGATTATTTGGCTTTTCTTAATAACGATACTCGTGTGGATCCCGATTGGTTAGTGGAGCTATTGATCCCCGTTTTGAATAATCCGGATGTGGCATGTGCGGGTTCCAAGATACTTTCTTGGGATGGAAAGGCTATAGATTTTGCAGAGAGTGCACTCAGCTTCTACGGACATGGGTTTAAGGTGGATACGGGCTCCACGGATATCGAAGCTTATGATGAGGAGAAGCCCATCCTCTTTGCCTGCGGTGGAGCCATGCTCGTCGATAAACAAGTTTACTTCGATACGGGTGGTTTCGATGATGATTACTTCGCTTTCTTCGAAGATGTGGACTTCGGTTGGAGGCTTTGGGTTCTGGGATATAGGGTAGTGTTTGCCCCGAAGTCTATCGTTTACCACCGCTTCCATGGCACCACTCAAAGGTTTGGCTATGAAAAGGAGAGAATGCTATTAGAGCGCAATGCCTTATACACTATTTTTAAAAATTATGGCGACGAAAGCTTGCAGCACATTTTGCCTACCGCGATTTTGCTCAGCCTCAAACGAGGATTGGTGGAAGCCAATTTGGATAAAGATTCCTATCGCTTTGGTCGCGAAGAGCACGGTGGGAGCGAGCAAACCATCTCAAAGCTTGCTCTCAGTCATTTTCTAGCCCTCGATGATGTCATCGAGAACATGCCTCAACTTCTCAAAAAGCGATCATTCGTGCAAACTCGCAGGAGGCGAACGGATGTCGCAATTTTTTCATTGTTTAAGGAACCATTTCGACCCAACATTTTCCACCCACAATATGTCGAGGCTCAGAAGAAGCTCTCGAATGCATTTGAGGTTGAAAGATTGTTTGAGAGAAAAACCCGCGTTTTGATAATAAGCAATGATACGGTCGCCCGGAGAATGGCGGGTCCAGCCATTAGATGCTGGGAGTTTGCCAAGGTTCTCAGCAGGGAGCATGAAGTCATCTTAGCCATTCCAAATGAGACCGATTTGAAGCCCGATGGATTCAAAATCGAAACATATGGGAAAACCAACAAGAGGAAGTTGAAAAGATTGGTCAAGTGGTGCGACCTTTTCATCTGCCAGGGATTCATTTTGCATCATTTTCCTTTCTTAAAGAAAGTTGACAAACCCATCGTCGTGGACATTTATGACCCCTTTACCCTTGAGATGCTGGAGTTATTCAAATACAAAAGCTTTAAAGAGAGATCTGACATACATAAGGCGAACTTAACGGTGTTAAATGATCAGCTCTCGGTGGGTGATTTTTTTATCTGCGCCAGCGAGAAACAGCGCGACTTTTGGATTGGTATGTTAAACAGCCTTAATCGAATCAATCCTTCCACGTATGATTCGGATAAGACCCTCCGGTCTTTCATCGACGTCGTCCCCTTTGGCTTGCCATCCCTCGCTCCGAGACACACAAAGCGGGTTTTGAAGGGTGCTTACAGGGGGATAGAGGAAAATGACAAGGTCATTTTATGGGGCGGGGGGATTTACAACTGGTTCGACCCCATTACTTTGATAAAAGCCATACATAACATCGCTCAGAAAAGGGATGATGTTAAGCTGTTCTTTATGGGATTGGAGCATCCAAATCCCGATGTTCCGGAGATGAAGATGTGCCTGGATGCCATCCGCCTGAGCAAGGAATTGGATTTATACGATAAATATGTCTTCTTCAATTTTGGGTGGATACCCTATGATGAGAGGCAAAATTATCTGTTAGAGGCGGATATTGGGATAAGCACCCATCTTCAGCATGTGGAGACGGAGTTTTCGTATAGAACGAGGTTGCTCGATTACATCTGGGCCGGTCTTCCCATCGTTGCCACAAAGGGGGATTCCATGAGTGAGTTGGTGGAGAGGCATAATTTGGGAAGAACTGTCAAGCCCGAGAATGTTGAAGATTTAACCGAAGTACTTTTGGAATTGCTGGACAATCCCCAACTTTGCCAGACCTTCCAAGAAAACTTGAGAAAAATTGCTCCTCAATTTACCTGGGAAAGAGTGGTCGAACCCTTCAATAGATTCTGCCACGATCCAAAACTCGCTCCCGATAAAATTCTTGGGGAGGAAAAGAAAAAGGGTCGCGTCGTGGTGAAGCCAAGACCCCTTACAACGAAGCCGGTGATAAGAAAGTCCCCCCTCTATTACCTTGGAAGGTTGGCCTACCATTACCGTCGGGGAGGCTTTCATGGAGTGATATTCCACGGAAAGGATTTCCTCAGACGCCTCAAGGAGAGCCTCAGCTAGTGAATTATCCCAAGAGCTTTCCATACACTAAGGTCCGAATACTGCTCTGTAGATCATCACCGCGGTCTGATCTCTTCTCACCCATTCCTCTGGTCTGAACAGACCATCACCATAGCCCTGCACTATTCCCCAGTCCCTCGCGGTCTCTATGTAATCCCAGGCCCAGTGGTTTGGTGGGACATCGGGAAAATATCCCTGGTATTGTATGTTTGTAGCTATTCCCAGTCCCCTGACCAGCATGGTGGCAAGATGAGCCCTGCTTGCCAGGTGCTCGGGACCGAATCTTCCATCACCATAGCCCTGCACGATGCCCGCTTCATAGGCTGTCTCTATGTACTGCCAACCCCAGTGCTCGGGTGGAACGTCCGTAAAGTACCCCTTGTACTTGGTGTTTAAGGGAAATTCCAGGGAGTTCACGAGCATCTTTGTGAACTGTGACCTGGTGACGGGATCCGCGGGGCGGAAGAGCCCATCGGCGTAACCGGAGATTATCCCTTGGCTTGCCATGAATTCGATCTCATAGTATGCCCAAAAATCGCTGGGAACATCGGGAAATGTGGGTTCCGCAGGTGGAGTAAACTCAGAGTACTCATATGCACCCATATCCACGGTGGCAACACCATCACCATCTCCGTCATAGGGACGAAGGTTGCCCTCTAGATCAACACTAGGCGCTCCGGCATTTGTTCCCGCATCGATGCAAGGGGAATCAAACCGGAGGTGATAATCTCCAAACTCCGCATCCACAAATTTGGGATCGGCGGAGATATCCCCTGTACCGGGCGAACAACCATCATAATTTGGATTATTACCCCAGACATCATT